>JAGHAG010000173.1 GCA_021161625.1 Elusimicrobiota bacterium | reverse complement strand
TCAGTAACCAGTAATCAATAATCAGGGGTTGTTCCCTTTTGTTCTTTATCATTCTTTTCTCATTACTCATTACTCGTCCCTCGTTACTTTTATTTATTTTATCCATTTTTATTTTTCATTATTCATTACACATTACACATTACACATTTCACAATTCTTTCACATTATTATTATAATCAAAATTTGTGACATTTTTGTGACATTTTTGTGACATTTTTGCGACAATTTTTGGATACCGAATTGCGCGAATGATAGCGAATGACACGAATGATTTGGGAGCGAATTACACGAATGATAGCGAATAACTCGAATAAGAGCGAATTGCTCGAATGACAACAAATTATGCAAATGTGGGTAATTGGTGACTGGTGGCTGGTGATTCGTGGCTTGTTGCTTAGATGAGGGTGTAGATGAGGAGGGAAAAATTTAGAACAAAAACAGCACAGGTAAATGTGACCTCTCCAGAAGTAATTTTTATCAGAGCGAAAATGAAAAACAAAAAATAAAGAGAAAAAATCAATAACCCTAAAAGAGAAATTTTAAATTTATCTGCGATAGAAATTTTATAAAAAACAGCACCTGAAAAAATTCCCCCTGTAAGAGCCACAGAAATCGCAACAAAGAAACTATTATTTAAAATAAGTAAAATTATGCCTTCTATAAGACAGAACAATCCGCCAAAAATTGAAGCAAGCACAAAAATTCTAAATTCCTTTTTCAAACTCATCGAGCCTCCATAAATTTCCTTTAGGCCCGCAAACATCCATACCCACAACATTAAAATTCTCATGCAAATATCTTAAAATTTCAAACAAATCGTCCCATTTCATAACACCATTGCCCCATGGTGTTTTACCCGCTTCATCCACAGAAAGCACATCAAGGTCAATAGAAACATAAATGTTTTTACATCTTATTAAATCAATCAGCAATTTTTTCTCAATAGCATCCTTTAAAGAAAACCACTGCACATAAAATCCCGGGAAGCCAAAAAATTCACCAATTCTGTCAGATTTTATTTTTAAAACAAAAGAAGGGTTCAAAAAAATTTTTCCATCAGCATCTGCCTTAAAATATGATTTTATTTCTTTAGCTGGAAATATATAAAAATTTTCAAGTTTTTTAACATTTATCCACCTGTTTATTTCATTTCTGATACCAAGTGCTCCACCAAGCCAGATAACTCTTTTAAGATTTTTTATATCAAAGGCAAAATTGACCCAGTTGCCACAGGAAATTTTCTCTGTTAATGGGTTTAAATCACTGTGAGCATCTATAAGGATAAGGACAAATGGAACATTTATCTTTTCTAAATTTTTCAAAGCATAATGATGGAAACTATTCTCCCCTATATAAACCCAATTTTGCTTTTTAATGGAAGCAGGTGTTTTTTTTACTTCAGAAAAACTTATATCTGGAATAAATTCAAAAGCGTTATAGAGCAGAAAAACAAGAAAAAAAACTATAGTATAAAGAAAGCTAAATTTCAATTGTAACTATTTTCTGGATGAAGAAGTTTCCAAGAGCAACCATTACTACTGCAAGAAAAAGAAGTATATTACCGAGAACTGTTGTAAACATTAATCCAAACATTTCTGGCTCCATAAATCGCAAAACAACGAGTAGAAAAAAGGGGACAACCGTTACAATCCATCCTGACACCCTTCCCTGAGCAGTAATTGAATCTATCTTTCCCTGTATTTTCCTTCTTTCTCTCATAACCTGCACTATACGCATAAGTATTTCGCTTAAATTACCACCATATTCTCGGGTAACATTTATAGCAAGAACTGCCATGTGTAAATCCCGACTTGGAATTCTCTGTGTAAGATTTTTTAAGGCTTTGTCAACCGGAACTCCAAGGCGAACTTCCCTTAAAACTTCACCAAATTCTTCACTTAACGGCGGGTCTGATTCCCTCACCATAACTTCAAGCCCCTGTAGTAAACTTGAACCTGCCTGAAGGGAATTTGTAAGTATTCCAAAACAATCTATCATCTGATCTTCAAAAAGAGTCAAACGTTTTTCAAAAGATTTCTTTGCAATTTTACCTGGAATAATGTAACAGGCAATTGCAAAAAGAATACTGAAAACAACTTTTCCAAATAGTGCCTGAAAAAGAAAAAATCCTATTAAGGCAAAAGAAAATTTTAATAACCTTACAGAAAGAGCTTTGGGGTTGGTGTGCATAAAAAGCAAGAAATTCTGTTTTTCCCTTCTTTTCTGTTTTTCCTCTTTTAATTTGCGGTATTCATAAATGGCATCTATGAGTTTTTGAAGCACCAAATAAATAGTTCCTGTAATACATACAATCACCAGAACAATGGCTATAATTTTTAAAACTGCCATTTTTTAAAAATTTTTCGTCTCTTCAGTATATTGATAAAGCAAAAGCGGTCTTACTTCAATTGTATCACCTGGCCTTGCATAAACTGTTGTGTATTCATCTGAGGCAATCTTTTCTGATGAAAAAGAACGCGGAGACATTGCTTGTATTGTATATAAATCTTTGTTGTTACTTAAAAACTGTCTATAGGTTTTTATTGTTAGTGTATAAGAACCTGAAGAATCAGCATGTGCAACATCATCATATCCAACAACATTCACAATTGCATCAGAAGCAGGATTAGTGGGTTCGAGAACTGTAACCGTGCTTACTCCATTAAAAAAAGATTTAGTGTAGGCATAATAAACCTTACCTTTAAATGTTATCTTACTCTCAAATGTCCTACCACATCCTAAAATAAAAAAAATTGAAAAAGAAAATAAAACCATAAATAAAAAAGAAATCTCTCTTTTCATTTCCCCTCCCTGAATATGCTTTCAGGCATTTCTATCCCGTGAATTTCAAATTCATTAAAAAATGACGGGAGAACACCACATTTCTTGAACTCTCCCACAACTTTCCTTTTTTCATCAAGACCTTTTTGTTCAAAATAAAAAAGGTCCTGCATATTTATTCTGTCCCCATCCAGACCAAGAACTTCCGTAACTTTCACAATCTTTCTTGAGCCATCGCTCAGACGGGCTGTTTGCACAATTATATTGATTGCTGAGGCAATCTGTTCAAGAATTGCTTTTTGTGGAAGTTCTGTTCCTGCCATAATTACCATTGTTGTAAGACGAGAAATTGCATCCTTTGGAGAATTTGCGTGAATTGTTGTAAGAGAACCGTCATGCCCTGTATTCATTGCCTGAAGCATATCCAGTGCTTCAGCCCCACGACATTCCCCAATAATAATTCTATCAGGTCTCATTCTTAAAGCATTTATAACCAGACGTCGTATTGGAATAGCACCTTTCCCTTCTATATTTGGGGGTTTGCTTTCAAGCGTTATGACATGCCTCTGTTTAAGTCTTAATTCAGCAGAATCTTCAATTGTGACAATCCTTTCATCTGAAGGAATAAATGATGAAACCATATTTAAAAGAGTTGTTTTACCTGAACCTGTCCCTCCTGAAATAAGGATATTTTTTCTTAACTTCACACATCCTTCTAAAAACTTCACCATATCGGGCGTTATAGAGGCAAGCCTGACAAGGTCATCAATTCCAAGCCTCCTTGTTACAAATTTTCTTATTGTGATTGTTGGCCCTATCAGTGAAAGAGGCGGAATTATAACATTTACCCGGGAACCATCCTGAAGACGGGCATCCACAAGAGGAGATGATTCATCAACTCTTCTGCCAATCGGTGCAAGAATTCTATCAATAACTGTCATCAATTGCTCCTCTGAAGTAAATTTTGCGTCTGTGAGATATATCTTTCCATTCTTTTCAACATAAATATCATTGGGGCCGTTTACCATAATTTCAGAAACTGACTCATCCCTTAAAAATTTCTCAAGAGGACCAAGCCCCAGAACCTCATCTATCAAATCATTGACAATTTCCGTTCTTTTTTCACGAGATATATCCGCACTTTCCTCGGATATGATATTCTCAATAATCTCTTTTGTTTTTCTCTTTATTTCCTCAAATTTCTTTGGATCCATCCCTATTTTTAAATCAAAACTTTTCAGGTCAAATTCTTCTAAAAGACGCCGGTGTATTTTCTTTTTTAACTCTTTTTCTTTGTCCTCGGGCTGTGTTTCCTTTTCTTCCTTTAATTCCTGGGCTTTTAATTCTGTTTTTCTTTCCTTTGAAGAAATAAATTGAAATATAGATGGCTCACCCTTTTCAGATTTTTGTTTTTCTTTTAACAAAAGATTGCCTATTTCTTTTATTGCTTTTGAAAATGGAGAATGGGGAAATCTTTCAAGAGGCGGGGTACCCTCATTTATACATGGAACAATAACACCTGAATCATAGGGAATTCTTCCTATTATATCCGCTTTAAGATGCTCCTTTATAATATCTTCATCAAGTGCACCCTTCATTCCGCTCATATTAATCAAAATTTTTACAAAACTCAAAGGGAAGTGAAGCGTTTTCAACTGCTGAATAACATCGCTTGCATTTTTAACTGAAAGAAGATGCGGTGGAATTACAAGAATTACAATGTTGCTCCCGTCAAGAACTGAAATTGTCTGGGGCGAAAGATATCGATTAACACTAACAACTGAAAAATCAAAAGTTTCCCTTAAAAAACTTAACAACAATTCAATTCTTGAAATTAAAACTTTTGTAGAATCAAAACCAGAAACTGTATCTGTAAAACAAACCCCTGAAGGATGCTTTGCAAGAAATCCACGAAACATCTTTGCATCAAGTCGCTCTATAATTTCAAAAATATCATTAAGGCTCTTTTGTGTTTTTACATTAAAAAGAAAGGAAAAATAGGAAGGTGCATTGAAATTTAAATTCAAAAGTCCTATTTCTTTTTTTGACTGATTTGCAAGGGTCATTGCTAAACTGGAACTTATAAGAGATTGTCCAAGCCCTTCACTTGAATCTATAATTGAAATTATGTATCCTGACATCCGCTGTTTTATCTAAATTTTTTATATTTTTTCAATAACTTCAATGCTTCTTCCTGCTGTTTTTGAAGTGCTTTTAAATACTCCACCTGTGGACCATGACCTGCCTCTGTTTCTCCATATTTTGCAAAAATTTTATTCATACTTGCGCCTGAAAGTGTGTATGTATTATCATCCCCGACGGCTCTTACAACAAAATCTATTGCGCCTTTGTTCTTTGCGAGAACAAGAAGTTCTGCCTGGGCTGGTGTTACTGCAACAGAAACAGGAATTTGTGACTCTGTCTCCTCCACCGATGCTAAAGCACGGGCAGCAGACCGTTTCCCCTTCACTCTTACTTCTCTCACCGTGCCTATCACTGCCTTCCCAACTGCTAAAACAGGAACATTCTGTAAAATTGTTCTTGTCTCTTCATGCCTTTTACCTTTGGCATCATAATAGTCAAATGTTGCTAATATATCCACCCTGTTTCCCGGTATGAGTGTTTTGCTCACTTCTCTTCTGTTCATAATAATTGTCACAGCCCTCATGCCTGCAGGCACAACAGAAGCCACTCCTGTCCCCTGTCCAAGAGGGAAAAGTTTTGTTCCCACAACCTGTTCTCCCTTATCTAATGGGACTGCCGCCATATATAGGAGAAAACCTTTTTCTGTAAGCAAGTCCTGGGCTTTCTGTATTGCTCTTGGCTGTAAATACTCCTGAGGTATCAATTTAACCTCAACATCTTCAGGACTGATCATTTCACCAGCATCAATATATTTTTTAGTTATAACAACAGGAACTTTCTTGGCTGCTTTTTTATATTTCGTTTCAAGAGAATTTACATAGCCCGCAATAAGAATAGCGGCTGCTATGCCTGCAAAGACAGAAATCAAAATTTGAAATTTCTTATTCATTTTCGGTTTCCTCCAGATTTTATTTTAGCAAATTGTATTTAAATTTCAAAAAGTTCTATTAAAAAAGAGAGAACCCCTTATAAAAAGGTTCTCTCTTTCAGATAACTTTGCAACTTTTATCAGTCAGAAAAGCCTGCAGTTTCGTCTTTAATTTTCCTTGTTGAGCGCACTATAAGGTCTTTAATCTGAACGCCAAAAAGCCTCAATGCTGCAACAGAAACAACTGCAATAAGAGCAATAATTAAGATGTACTCTGTTAAACCCTGAGCCCTTTCTTCAACAAAAAACTTTTTCATTGCTTCCTCCTTTTTTGCTTCTATTATTTAGAGTAAATTTTTCAATCAAAAATTCCATCATCTTTTTGCACCAGTTCCTGCAAGAACTTCACTTCTTGCACTTATAACAATTTTATCCGGCAATTTCCCTGCATTGCCGATATATCTCGAAAAAGCAGTAAAAATTGAAGGAACCCCAAATTCATAATAAATTTCCACCCACGAGGTTTCAAAGTTAATAGGTTGCCAAACATTAAATGGAGTAACTGTCGGATACCTATAAATGTGAATTTTTATGTGATCATCAGGCAGCTTTTCAGAATTTAATTTCCTCCCCTCTATTTTTTTATCAGTTAGATAATTTCTTATTTCCTGACGAATCTGGTCTTCATTCATCTCTGTATAATAAATCATATCTGTTCCATATCTTGCTGCTGTTAAAAGCATCTGTCTTGTTAAAACAAGCCGTGTAAACCATGTAATCATTGACATCAAAATACAGAGCAGAGGAAGTATCAAAACAACCTCAATCAATGCCTGTGCTTTTCTTTTCTTAATGTCTGACACCATACCCCCCAACTGGCACCAGATGTGCATCCCAGCCCCCTTTTTCTGCCTTGCGGTATGCTTTTATTACAGGACTTATTTTATCCTCTTCTTTGAACACAAACATGGGACCAGAAGCATTATAAACCCCTGCAGCAGCAATTGTTCTTATAGACGGCCAATCAGTCAAATTAAAAAACCACGCACCAAAAGGATACCCCTTATTTGATGAAGAACCACTATTCTTTGTAGCAATTACAACAATTTTATTATTTTTATTAAATTCGTCTTTATCTGCATACATCCATGATTTTTTTTCATCTGCGTAATTCTTAGGTTGATAGAAATGCAGGTGCAAACCCTGAGGCAGAACTATCGGAATAGGAGGAATACTAAGCCACCATGCCTTGGAAGCAAAATACCTTATTCCTCTTTCATTTCTTTTGAGCCCTAATTTTAATCCCTGCAAAATTATTACATTATCTGCTCCACATTCATCCCCCTTAGCATTTATTTCCTGTCTTTTTGCTATTTTATTGGCATAAATTGTTGCAAGTCCAGGATATGGTAAACGAAGACTATCCTGAGCAGTTACCATTCCTTTTACCAGATTTC
>JAGHAG010000185.1 GCA_021161625.1 Elusimicrobiota bacterium | reverse complement strand
TTGAACAAAATTGTTTTTAAAAAAAAGCAGGAACTAAAAAAGATAAAGGAAAAATATCCGCTTGAAAAAATTAAAGCAAAAGCAAAGAAAGGCAAAACAAGAAATTTTTTCAAAGCCCTCAACAAAGCACCCTATTCAATAATTGCTGAAATAAAAAAAGCATCTCCAACCGAAGGGGTTATTGTAAAGAGATTTTCCCCCTCTATTCTGGCAAGGGTTTATGAAAAAGCAGGTGCAGATGCAATTTCTGTTTTAACTGAAGAAAAATTTTTTCTGGGCAATCTGGATAATATTCAAAAAGTCAAAAGTGCCTCAAGGATTCCTGTTTTAAGGAAAGATTTTATTTTTGATGAATACCAAATTTATGAATCAAAAGTTTCTGGTGCTGATGCGGTTCTTTTAATTTTGAGAATTCTTGAAAGAAGGCAGTTTGAAAGACTTTTTTTTCTTGCAAAAAAACTTGGGCTTGATGTACTTGTTGAAATTTATGATAGAAAAGACCTTTCAAAATTAAAAATCAAAGCAGACATTATTGGAATAAACACAAGGGATCTCAAAACAGGAAAAATAAATTTTGAAAAAACAGGCAAGTTAATAAAGGAAATAAATTCTCAAATCTGCGTCTGTGAAAGCGGAGTCGGTAACAAAAGTCATATTGACGAAATGAAAAAAATAGGTTTTAATTGTTTCTTAGTGGGAACATCAATTTTGAGAAGCAAAGACAAAGTCCATTTTATAAGGAGTTTGCTCAAATGAAAAAAGATAGGATAAAAATTGCAATTGTTGGTTCAGGTTATGTTGGCCTTGTAACAGGGGTTTGTCTTGCAGAAATTGGACATGAGATTATCTGCGTTGACAACAATAAAGAAAAAATAAAAAAGTTAAAAAAGGGGATTTCACCGATATTTGAACCAGGTCTGGAAGAGCTCCTTAGAAAAAATATGAAGAAAGGAAAAATTACTTTTCTTGATTCAGTAAAAAAGGCAACTCCTGTTTGTGATGTGATTTTTATTGCGGTAAACACTCCACCCCGACCTGATGGTTCTGCTGACCTTCAGTATGTAGAGAAGGTCTGTATTGAAATTGCCAATTCAATGAACAGGTATAAGGTCATAGTGGAGAAGTCAACGGTTCCGGTTCAAACAGGAAGAAAGGTAAAACAGACGATAGAACTTTACAACAGAAGGAAAATCCCATTTGATGTTGTTTCAAATCCTGAATTTTTAAGGGAGGGAACAGCGCTAAATGATTTTTTAAAACCTGACAGGATTGTTGTAGGGGTTGAAAGTGAAAAAGCAAAAAAAATTATGAAAAGAATTTATGCTCCCATAAAAGCACCAATTATTTTTACAAACATTGAAACAGCAGAGTTAATAAAGCATGCTTCAAATTCTTTTCTTGCAACAAAGATTTCTTATATAAATGCAGTTGCAAACATTGCGGAAAAAGTGGGGGCTGATATAAAGGATATTTCAAAAGCAATGGGGATGGACAAAAGAATTGGTCCTTATTTTTTAAATGCAGGAGTTGGTTTTGGTGGCAGTTGTTTTCCAAAGGATGTTCTTGCTTTTATTCACATGGCAAAAGAAGTTGGGATTGATTTCAATTTCTTAAAAGAGGTTTACAGAATAAATGAAGAGCAGAGAAAAAGGGTTGTTGAAAAACTTAAAGAAATTCTCTGGAACATTGAAGATAAAAAAATTGCTGTCTGGGGTCTTTCTTTTAAGCCAAATACAGATGATTTGAGAAATGCCCCATCCATTGTAATTGTTGAGGAACTTTTAAATTCTCATGCGAAAGTTTTTGTTTATGACCCTGTCGCAATAAAAAATTTTAAAAAAATTTTTGGGAGAAATAAGGGACTTTTTTATGCAAAAAATGTTTATGAAACAATAAAACATGCAGAGGCAGTGTTAATTCTAACAGAGTGGGATGAGTTTAAAAAAGTGGATATGAAAAAAGTAAAAAATGCAATGAAGATACCTGTGCTCATTGATGGACGGAATATGTTTGATAAGGAGAAAATGGAAAAGTTCGGCTTTATTTACAGGGGTATTGGGAGATGAGCAAGGGAAGGGTTGTTATTACAGGAGGGGCAGGTTTTATTGGTTCGCATCTGTGTGATAAATTTCTAAATGAAGATTATGAAGTTATCTGTCTTGATAATTTAATCACAGGGGATATATCCAACATAGAACATCTTTCCAGGAATAAAAATTTCACATTTATTGAATATGATGTAACAAATTATATTTACATTTCCGGGGAAGTTTCAGGAATTTTGCACCTTGCCTCCTGTGCTTCACCAGTTGATTATCAAAAATATCCCATACAAACCCTGAAGGTAGGGGCTCTTGGCACACACAAAGCGCTTGGCTTTGCAAAAAGCAAGAATGCTGTTTTTTTGCTTGCTTCAACTTCTGAGGTTTATGGAGACCCCACTGTGAATCCCCAGCCTGAAGATTACTGGGGTAATGTAAATCCTGTTGGTCCCAGAGGGGTTTATGATGAGTCAAAGAGATTTGCAGAGGCACTTGCAACTGCATATCACAGAATTCATGGAGTTGAGGTAAGAATTGCAAGGATTTTTAACACCTATGGACCGAGGATGAGAAAAAATGATGGCAGGGTTGTGCCAACCTTGATAAATCAGGCATTGCAAGGGCAGGACCTTACTGTTTTTGGTGACGGAAGCCAGACCCGAAGTTTCTGTTATATTGATGATATGATTGAGGGGATTTTTCTTCTTTATCATAGTTCTGTAACAGAGCCGATCAATCTTGGAAATCCAGATGAGAAAAGAATAAATGAATTTGCAGAGATCATTTTAAGACTCACAGGTTCAAAAAGCAAAATTGTTTATCAGGAACTGCCTGTTGACGACCCAAAGATGAGATGTCCTGATATAACAAAGGCAAAAAATTTGTTAAAATGGGAACCTGAAACCTCTCTTGAAGAGGGTTTAAAAAAGACAATAGATTTTTTTAAAAGGAGTTTGTGATGGAAGAGGAGATTGATTTAAAGGAATTATTTTTAGTTATCTGGAAAAGAAAAGGAATTATTATTGGTTTGTTTCTGATTTTTATAGTTTTAGGTGTTATATATTCTCTAACACGCCCAAAAATTTATGAAGCAAAAGCAACCATTATGATAACGCCTTCAAAGATTGAGTTTATAAAAAATCCTATGGAAACTTCTTTGAGTATCACCCCTTCCAAAGATGGCAAGATGCGTACAAGCATTTCAATTTCAGATCATCTTGTTCTCTTGAAATCAGGCTCTGTGGTGGAAGGCATTTATGAAAAGTTAAAAAAAGCGGGGATTTTAGAAAAAGTTTTTGAAAAAGAGCCACAAATAAATGACATTTTAGAAATGATTGAACCAGAGCAGATAAAAGGAAGTTCAATGATAGAGTTAAAGGCAAAATCATCTTCTGCGACATTTTGTGCTTTGCTTGCAAATGTTTGGGGTGAGGTATATCTGGATACCGTCAGAAACCTTGTTTCTGGTGAGGCAACTGCATCACGTTCCTTTCTTAAGGAACAGTTAAAAGAGTCAGAAAAAGAACTTGAGAACAAAAAGAAAGAACTGGATGACTTTGATTTAAAATATAATCTTGAAATAAAGAAAAAT
>JAGHAG010000164.1 GCA_021161625.1 Elusimicrobiota bacterium | reverse complement strand
TTGTTATTCACAGTTTTCACAAAATTTTTCCTACATTTTCTCAAGGGTCAATTCTTCATATCTGTTCTGATAGAGTTGATACGAGCAAAGTTGAAAAAGCAATTTCCATCCTTACAACAACTTCTCCATTTTATCCCATGCTCCTTACAATCAGTTATACACAGGACTTGCTTAAAAGAAAAGGGAAAGAACTGACCCATAAAATGATGAATCTGGGGAAGAAAGCCCAGGAAGAATTGATGAAATTTAATCAGGAAAGTGTATTAACCCAGGACACAATCCCGAAAAACTACTTTTTTGATACAAGCAAAATAACGGTTCTGACAAACTGTCTTGGATACACAGGATTTGCAGTACAAAAGACCCTCAAAAAGTTCGGGATTGGAATAGATTGTGCAAATCCACTTGGAATTATTGCGCCTCTTGGTTTTGGAAATACAAAAGAAGATATTAAGGCATTTGTAAAGGCGATAAAATCTCTTCAACCACGAAAACCCATAAAGTTTAACAATTTTTATTTTCCTGCCACACCAATGGAGATTGTTTTAAGCCCGAGGGAAGTTTTTACAAAGTATAAAAAAAAGAAGGTCCCGATAGATGAATCTGTGGGATATATCTGCGCGGAAACAATTGCACCTTATCCCCCAGGAATACCCGTGCTTCTCCCGGGTGAGAGAATTACAGAAGAAGTTGTCAGATATCTTAAATTTATTGACAACTCCAAATGGAAAGTTTTTAAATATGGAAAAATTCAAACAAATAAGTTAGAATTTATCAGAGTGATTGATATAAGTAAGGAGGAGTCATGAAGAAGAAAAAAATAAAAGCCAGAAAGCACAAAACAAAAAAGCCAATTAAAAAGAAAAAAAAGACTTTGAAAACAGGGAAAAGTAGAAAAAGAGTTTCCTTAAAAAAAGCAAAAAGAAAAAAAAGAGTGCCAGAAAAGAAAACAGGCGTAAAAAAAATGCCCTCAAAAATGAGTCCCACAAGGAAAAAACTGTTAGAAAAGATAATTGCAGAACTTGAGGAAGATAGAAAATTGTTTCAAAAAAGAATTGATGAAGCAAAAAGAGATGCATGGACAGGGACTGTAAATGATGAACATGATGAGGCACAGGCATCTGTTGAAAGAGATATTATGTTTGAACAGGTTGACAGTTATGTCCGACGTCTTGAAGATGTGGAGACAGCCCTTAAAAAAATAAAGGCAGGAAAGTTTGGTATCTGTGAAATTTGTGGCAAAGAAATAAGCATACGCAGGTTAAAACTCATCCCTTATGCACGATATTGTTCAAAATGTGCAGAAAAAGGAGAGATGTGATGGGATGAAAAAAACATTTCTTCTTTTTTCAGTATTCTTTTTAAGTGTGGAAGTGGCTTTCTGTGCTCCCAAAAAGATATGGAGTTCCGCAAGGAAAAAACCTAAATGGATTTCTTACATCCCCGAAGAAAAGGGTTATCATTATTTTATAGGGATAGCCCAGAACCAGCCTGACAGAGCCACTGCCCTCAGAAAAGCAATTGAAGAGGCACTCAAACAGGTTCTGACAACAATAGGTGTTACAATAGGAACTGATATGAGAATTGAAAAGGAAATCAAGGCAAGCAAAGTAATAACAAAAATGCTTGATGAATACAGTGAAAAAGGCAAAGCAAAACTTAAGGGTCACAAAATAAAAGAAATTTATTCTGAGGAATATGTTGACGGAGACAAAAGATTTTATGATGTGTATGTCCTCGTGAGGTATTCAGACAAAGAGATTGCAGCCGAGAGAAGAAGGATAGAAGAAGAACAGAGACAGAATCGTTCAACCGCACGTTTCAATCTTGAAGATTACACGAAACTTTTAAGTAACAGAAGGGTTAAGGATGCTGTGGAAAAACTTCTTGAAAATCTTTATATCCTCTCAGATCAACCGACTTGTGTAGAATACAGAAGAAGTTTTGAAAAATTAAAGGAAGTTCTTGGAAATATCTCATTAAAACCGCAGAAAGTAAAGGGCAGGGAGCCACAGATTTTAGCCGTTTTAAATGTAGAAGGAGAGGAAATTCCCTATGCATTTTTAGGTATTCTTGCAGAATTTAAGCAGGGGGAAGGGGAAATCTCTTCACCTGTAAAAACAGATGAAAACGGAATTGCAACATTTAAAATTTCAAAAATAAAATTTCAGGCAGGTGTTGTAAAGATAAATTTTATTCCAGCCAAAGCGCAGTTTATAGAAACAATAAAAAACGCAATATCTAAAAAACAAAGAGAAGTTCTTGAAAATATCATTTTGCAATCGCAGATTTCTATTATCTTAAGGGCTTCTGATTTTGGGGGAAAGAGTGTCTGTATTCTGTTCTGGGACGAGGAAAGAAAAAGGGTTGGGTCTTTTGAAGTTTCTCTTGCAGAAAAACTTACAGAGGTTGGTGTTAACATAAAAAGTTTTTCAAATATACCAACTGGAATTAATTTTGAAAATTTTGAGCAGGGTGTTTTTTGCGAATTTTTAAAGGAAAAAGGTGTGGATGTTCTTGTGGTGGGAAAATTGCAAACCATTGACAACGGAAATGTCTATAGTTTAAGAAGTGTTACGGTTAATGCGGATTACAAAATTGTGGAAATTAAAACAAAGAAAATTACACTTTCCAAGACAGATTCAAAGACAGCAGTTCAGATAAATTTTGGTAGAGCAAGGACAAAGGCACTAAAAGAACTTGCTGAGATTGTTTCAAAATCCTTACAGGAGATTTTGAGCATACAGTAGCCGAACCTTCAGGTTCGGAATGAAAAATTTAAAATGAAAAGTGAAAAAATAAAAAATGTAGGAGGGTAGCAATGGAAACTTATGCTTATGGTTTTCCGAGACTTGGTAAACAGCGTGAATTTAAGAAAACTGTTGAGAATTTCTGGGATAAAAAAATATCAGAACAAGAGTTGTTCTCCAGAATAAAAGAAATTGAACTCCAGATAATTGATACTTACAAAAAGTATGTTGATTACTATCCTTCTTTTGAGATGACTCTTTATGATAACATGCTTGATACTGCTTTAATGCTGGGAATATATGAATTCAAAGATATTTATAATTACTTTTCTCTTTGTAGAGGGAAAAATGCATTGGAGATGACTAAATGGTTTAATACAAATTACCATTATTTGGTGCCAGAAATTGATAAGAATTTTACTTCAACAAAGTTTCAGAGCAAGTGGAACAAATTAGAAAGTACTCAGGATGGTATTGCCTATATTATTGGAGGTTTCACTTTTCTTAAACTTTCTAAAGGGTATAAAAAAGAAGATTTTAAAGAGTTGCTTATTAAATTAGTTGAGCCATACAAAAAAAATTTATCTCAATTCAAAAAAATTCATATAGATGAACCTGCTTTTGTTCTTGACCTGTCAGATGAGGAGATAAAAATTATAAAACAATTTTATAACCAGATTGCTGAAACAGGTATTGATATCTATCTATTTACGTATTATGATTCAGTTGATTTTCTTGAACATTTATATGAATTACCTGTGAAGGCTATTGGATTGGATTTTATCTATGGTAAAGAAAATTTTGATAAAATCAAAAAAATAGGTTTCCCTGATGACAAAACCCTTATTGCAGGCATTGTTGATGGCAGAAATGTCTGGCGAAGTAATATAAATCAGAAAGTAGAAGTTTTGAAAGAACTTTCAAAATATGCAAAAAAAATAATGGCTTCTAATGCTTCACCACTTTATCATCTGCCTGTAACAATCAAAAGTGAGACAGAATTACCAAAAGAATTGATAAATATGCTTTCATTTGCGGAAGAAAGATTATTTGAGTTACAGTTGATTAAAAAAATGTATAATGGTGAAATTGCTGAAACTGATTGGTATAAAGAAACAGAATTTGGCAAAGATAAGAAAGTACAGGAGCGAATCCAAAATCTGAAAGAAGAAAATTTTATTAGAAAAGTTCCCTATAGTGAAAGGAAGAAGATACATTCTGAAAAATTAAATTTACCGCTCTTTCCTACTACAACAATTGGCAGTTACCCTCAAACACCCGAAATAAGAAATAGGAGAAAACAATTTAAAGCAGGTGAAATAACAAAAGAAGAATATCGGCAATTTATAAAGTCGGAAATAAAAAAACTTATAGAACTTCAGGAAGATATTGGGCTTGATGTGTTGACACACGGAGAATTTGAGCGCACAGATATGGTAGAGTTTTTTGCTCAGAGATTAAATGGTATTGCAACCACAAAACAGGGATGGGTCCTATCTTATGGGACAAGAGGTTATAGGCCTCCAATTATTTATGGTGATATTTCAAGACCCGGTCCTATGACAACAGAGGAAATACTTTATGCCCAGAGTCTGACTGACAGACCTGTTAAAGGAATGCTAACAGGACCTGTTACGATTATAGCATGGAGTTATGTTAGAACAGATGTAAATTTAAAAGATGTAGCGTATCAGATTGCCTTATGCTTGCAGGATGAAATAAAAGATTATCATAAAGCAGGCATAAAAATTGTACAGATAGATGAGCCTGCTTTCAGAGAAAAGGCGCCTCTAAAAAAACGGGCCTGGCATGAATATTTTGACTGGGCAGTAAAGGCGTTTAGGCTTGCGTCAAATGTTAATCCTGAAATACAGATTCATACTCATATGTGTTATTCAGAATTTGGTGAAATAATTGAATATATAGTTAATCTTGATTTTGATGTGATTTCTATAGAAGCATCCCGTAGTAAGGCTGATATCGTGGAGGATTTTAAAAAGGTTAACTTTGATAGACAGATTGGACTTGGGGTATGGGATATTCATTCACCTTTAGTGCCATCAATAGAGGAGATGGAAAAGGTTGTAAAAAAGGCATTAGCAATTTTGCCAGAGGAGAATTTCTGGATTAATCCGGATTGCGGACTTAAAACAAGGAAATGGGATGAGGTAATACCGTCATTAAAAAATCTTGTCAGACTTGCACAAAAATTAAGAGAAGAATTTAAGATGGGGAGGCAATTATGATTCAATACAGAACTGCAGGTGAGTCACACGGAAAGGGTCTGGTGGTAATAATTGACGGAATTCCGGCAGGATTAAAATTAAAAGCCACAGATATTGATTTTCATCTTGCACGCAGACAGACCGGTTATGGCAGAGGCAAGAGAGTCAGGAAAATTGAAAAGGACCATGTTGAGTTTATTTCAGGCGTCAGATGGGGCGAGACAATAGGTTCCCCGATTTCTTTATTTATAAAAAACAGAGACTGGGAAAACTGGGGTTCAATAATGTCAGAGAAAGAAGAGGATTTCTCTGAGCAGTTTTTTATGAGGAAGCCCCGCCCGGGGCATGCAGATCTTCCTGGACTTATAAAATTTGGCAGAAAAGATTTAAGGGATATTCTTGAAAGAGCCAGCGCAAGAGAAACCGCAGCAAGGGTTTGTGCAGGTGCAATTGCAATAAAGTTTTTAAAGGAACTTTCAATAAAAATACATTCCTTTACAAAGGAAATTGCAGGCATCAGGGCAAAAGCAATGAAATTGAACTGGGATGATGTTGTAAGAAGAACAGCATCCTCTCCTGTCAGATGCCTTGATAAAGAGGCTGAAAAGAAAATGATACAGGCAATAGATGAAGCAGCAAAAAAAGGAGATACTGTTGGTGGAATTTTTACAGTGGTTGTCTGGAATCTTCCCCCCGGATTTGGAAGTTACACGAGCTGGGAAAAAAGACTTGATTCAAGAATTGCAAAAGCGCTTATGGCAATTCCTTCTGTAAAAGGGGTTGAAATAGGAAGGGGTTTTTCTGCATCCCGTCTTCCAGGGTCAAAAGTTCATGACCCCATTTATTTTGATAAAGAAAAAGGCGTTTACAGAAAAACAAACAATGCAGGTGGAATTGAAGGCGGTGTTTCAAATGGTGAGCAGATAATCGCAAGAGCGTCTATGAAGCCAATACCTTCTTTAAAAAAGCCCCTTGAGTCATTTGACATTATTGAAAAAAAGCCAACCCTTGCAGAAATTGTGAGGTCTGATATCTGTGTTGTTCCTTCTGCCGGTGTTATAGGAGAGGCGGTTGTTGCTTTTGAAATTGCTGATGCAATTCTGGAGAAAATCGGCGGAGATTCAATGCAGGATGTAAAAAGGAATTTTAAGGCGTATCTTGAAAGAATAAGAGAGTTCTGGCATCCCCATGAAGAGTAATTTTCTTTTTGAATTGTGGGTTGAGGATTTACCCCCGACAATTCAGAAATTTGCTGGTGAAAAGTTAAAAACAGCTTTTGTGAAATTTTTTGAAAATAATGAAATAACCTATGCTTCATCCGAACACTTTTCAACACCCCGAAGGATTGCAGTTTTTTTTAAAGATATTCCACGAGTAATACCTAAAAAAGTGACGAAAATCAGAGGACCATCTGAAAAAAATGCATTTAAAGAAGGGGGACTCCCGACACAGGCACTGCTTGGATTCTTGAAAAAACACAACGCAGATTTAAAGGATGTAAGGGTTGAGGAAGTTAAAGGGAACAGATATGTTTTTGTTGAGATTGTGAAAAAAGCCAAAAAATTTGAAGAAGTTTTCAAGCAATACCTTCCCCAGATTCTAAAAAACATAAAATTCAATGAGAGTATGAGGTGGGATGGAAACTGTTTCCCAAGACCTGTAAGAAATATTTTGTGTATTTTTGGTAAAAAATTTTTAAAGGTTTCGTGCTTCGGACTCCAACCCAAAAAAACAACTCTTACCTCAACAGGAGACAAAATTAAAATAGAGAATGCAAGCGGTTATGAGAAAACTCTTTTAAGAAATAAAATTATTCCTGTGCCTGAAAAAAGGAAAGAAAGAATTTTAAGTGAGTTTGATATAGAGGAGAAAAAGAAAAAAGTTAAAATTGAGAGGGACAACTTTCTTCTTGAATATACGGTCTATTCAACCGAATATCCGCAGGTTTTTTTGAAGGAATTTGATGAGAAATTTCTTGAAATTCCATCTGAAATTCTTGTAGAAACTCTGAAAAATCACCAGAAGTGCTTTCCTGTTTATAATAGGAATGGGCTTGCTCCATTTTTTGCAGTGGTTGTTGATGGAGATTTTAAAAACATAAATGAAATTCTTGAAAACTACAAAAATTGTGTTGAGGCAAGATTTGAAGACGCAAAGTTTTTCTGGGGAGAAGATGTTTCAAAACTCTTAGAAGAACATTTAAAAAATATGGAGAAAATTTTTTGCTTTGGGATTTTTAAAAATCTAAAAAACAAAACCGAACGGGTTTTAGAGGATTGCAGATTTTTATCTCAAATCTATATGCCTATGAGAAAACAGCAGATTATGGATGTTGCAAAATATATTGATTTTGACATTGCAACAAAAATAGTTTATGAATTTCCCAATCTTCATGGTATTGCGGGCTTTTATATTTTAAAAAAACACGGCTTCAACAAAATTGCTGATGATGTCAGGGGTGCGGTTTGTCTGGATAGGATAACAGAAGCCTCTGCCCTTGCAGGCATTGTGCACAGATTAAATACCATAAAAAGTTTTTTCAATGAAAAAATTCGTCCCACAACTTCAAAAGACCCCTATGGTCTTAAAAAAATTTGTGATGAAATTGTCTTTCTTTTTATAAATGCCCCGATTTATTTTGAGTTTGAGAAATTTCTCAACAGGATATTTGATGATGTTGGAGAAGATGTAAAAAAGGATGTATATTTATTCATAAAGGAAAGATTTAAAATTTTTCTTGAAAAGGAAGGTATTCCTTGTGATATTGTTGAAATGGTTAGCAAGTTTTAAAATACCAAAGAAGACATTTGAACTGGCAAAAAGTATTTTTGAGTTTAAAAAAGAAAAAGGTGAAATTTTTGAAACAATAACGCAAGTATTTAAACGGGTTTTAAATATCTTAAAACAGGCAGGAGATTTTGAGATTTGTGCTTTAAACAGGGATGAATTAAAAAGCGAATTTGAAAGAAATCTTTTTGAAAAACTTGAAGAAATTTCCAGCCAAGTAAAGAAAAATTTTGAGGCAGGAGATTACAAAAAAGCCCTCTCTTTGATTTCAAAAATTTCCTTACCTTTAAATGATTTTTTTGACAATGTTTTTGTGATGGATAAAGATGAAAGAATAAAAAATTTAAGACTGTCGCTGCTTTTTGAGGTAAAAAAACTCTTTTCACTTTTTGGAGAATTTGATAAATTAAAAAAGAGAATAGAGGGAAGTGGATAGAGGAAAGTTAGTATGTCATTCCTGCGGAACTTGTCCTCGCGAAAGCGGGGAGCAGGAATCCAGAAAACGGAAGTCGGAAGTCGGAGGTCAGAAAATCCCCCTTTGTATTCCCCCCTTTTCAAAAGGGGGGAAAATAGGGGGGATTATAA
>JAGHAG010000154.1 GCA_021161625.1 Elusimicrobiota bacterium | reverse complement strand
TCCTCTATCCACTGTCCTCTGTCCACTTTTTACTAACCTCTATGAACTGTGAACTATTTTTGTTTTCTGGCTTTAACCATGAAAGGGATAAACTTCGCTGCGGGCAGGCATCAACACACCTCTTGCATCTGATACAATCAATGGAATTGATATTTTCAGGCATATCTATATCCATGGGGCAGACCCTTCTACAGATGAGACAGTTGTTGCATTTTTCATTATTGTATAGTTTTAAGAAACTTATCTTGTTGAAAAATCCGAGCAGAAGCCCAAGAGGACATACCCTGCACCAGAAGCGAAAAATTTTTATGGAAAAATAGAAAACAAGCAAAAATATAAAAATTTTTAAAATCAGGGCAGGTGTTAAAACAGCATATCCTTTAAACGCCCCCCAGATTCCTGCCTCAAAAGTTCCAGCAGGACAAATGTATCTGCAAAACATTGCTGAGCCAAGCCCCCACCTATTGGTTATAAGCCATGGAAGGATTAAAACAAACCCAAAAAGAAAAATTACACTCAAAACTCTGAATAGCATCTTCCAAATTTCTTTTCTACTGTCCTCTTTCCTCTTTCTAACCCTAAAGGGATTTATCGGGTTTGACATATTTGGGTATGGCACCCCTAAAGGGTTGGCTACATTTTCGCTCTCTGACTTCCGACCTCTGTATAAAAGTTCCTGCAGAAAACCAAAAGGGCAAATCCATCCACAAAAAAATCTTCCAAACACAAGGCCCATGGAAGCCACTATCCCGAAAACATACAAAAACCCATCAATTCCCTGCCTTAAACCCTTTAAAAGAAACTGCTGCATAAGTCCAACAGGACAGGAAAGCACTGCAAAAGGACAGGAATGGCAGTTTAAAACAGGTATGCACAGTTTCTTAAAAGAGCCCTGATAGAGATTTCCTGTAAAAAAAGTTTTGAAATTGGAATTTATCAAAAGAAGCGAAATTATCTGAATAATTTTTCGTAATTTATCACTTCTACTTTTCATCTTATCTAAATCCCATACATTCAAGACAGATATATGAACCTATTCTCTGTGCTTCATGATGTTTTGACTTTTTAATACCCACAGCGGCCAGAAACAAAAAAATTAAAATCAGAACAATTTTTAAAACTTTTTTCATATTATCTGTAAACCTCTTTTCTATGCTTAATCCTGTAAATAAAAATTATCTTCATCCTGTCATCAATTCTGTAAAGAATTCTAAAATCTCTAACCCTGATGCGATATCCTCCTTTCCCTGTCAACTTTTCACATCCAGAAGGTCTTGGAGCTGCACCAAGAGCAAAAATTTTCCTTTTAATCTGCTCAAATATTTTTCCCTTTAATTTATTAAGATCTTTTTGTGCCTGAGATATGATTTTTATTTTATACACTTCGCTTTTTCAAATATTCCTCAAAATCTATTGCATGGGCCTCCTGTGATTCCAATTTTTTAAATTCAAAAATATCCTCCATCCTTTCCATCTGTGCAATTTTTTCTTCTAATGCTTTTTCAACAAAATAACCCTGTTTCAGACCATGCTCAGTACAAAATTTCTTTAATTTTTGTTTGATTTTTGGATTTATTTTCACTGCAAAGGTAACCTTTTCCATAACAACCACCTCCTG
This sequence comes from Elusimicrobiota bacterium, assembly GCA_021161625.1. Classification (GTDB taxonomy): domain Bacteria; phylum CG03; class CG03; order CG03; family CG03; genus JAGHAG01. The sequence goes on along the minus strand of JAGHAG010000154.1, from coordinate 4,418 downwards.
TTTAAATTATATATTGAAAATATTGTTTTGTCAAACTTTTGTAAACTTAAGTTAGATAAAGTTTACCTATTCTGAAATTTTCTCTTTTAATTCAGAAAGAAAATTCAATGCTTCAATGGGCCTCATCCTGTCAATATCAACTGCCTTTATTTTTTCAATGAGTTTTCTGTATTTATCACTGTTCAAAAATGGCAGAAATTGCTGGGCAGTCCTTTTTTTCATAACCTCTATTTGATTTGCTTCAAGTTTTTTCAGAATTTCCCGTGCTTTCTTTATTGCATTTTCAGGAATCCCAGCCAGACGGGCTACATGAATTCCATAAGACCTGTCTGCAGGGCCTCTTTCAATTTTGTGAAGAAAATGGAGTTTTCCCTGAAATTCCCTTACAGCAACATTGTAATTTTTTATGTTTGAAAATTCTTCTTCCAGTTCTACAAGTTCAAAAAAATGAGTTGCAAAAAGACAACGCGGGTGGCGAGAATCCTTTGCAAGGTCTTCAAGACATGCCCAAGCAATTGAAATTCCGTCAAAAGTTGATGTCCCTCTTCCAAGTTCGTCAATAATTATCAGGGAATTTCTCGTGGAATTGTTGAGTATATTTGCTGCCTCAATCATTTCTACCATAAATGTTGATGCCCCTCCTGAAATGTTATCTCCTGCTCCAATTCTTGTAAAAATTCTATCCACAAGACCTATCCTTGCAGATGAAGCAGGTATGGGACAACCCATCTGTGCCATGATAACACAGAGTGCAACCTGTCTGATGTAGGTGGATTTCCCTGCCATGTTCGGTCCTGTAATAAGCATAATCTGGTTTTCACCCCTGTTTATCAAAACATCGTTTGGCGTAAAAATTATATCCTGACTCACCTCAACAACAGGATGCCTTGAATTTTCAATAAAAATTTCATCACTTTCATTTACCTCAGGGAAAACATAATTGTTCTCGCGGGAAACCTCTGCAACTGCACAAGCAAAATCAATTTCTGCAATCACATCAGAAAGTTGCTCAAGCCGCCTCAAGAAATCCCTGACTTTCTGGGAAAGCATCTCCCAGAGTTGCTTTTCAATTCTTTCTTCCTTCTCCTTTAAAACAAGTATTTCAGTTTCTTTCTCTTTTAACTTAAGGGTTATAAATCTTTCTGCATTTACAAGGGTTTGTTTTCTGATGTAGTGGGAAGGGACTTTGCTTGCATGGGTTTTTGTTATTTCTATGTAATAGCCAAAAACAGAATTGTACCCCACTTTAAGTTTTGAAATTTTCAGTTGTTCCTTTTGTTCTTCCTCATAATTCTTTATCCAGTTTTCAATCGCCTGAATTTTTGTCTTTATTTCAAGCATTTGAGGATGAATTTGTGGATTTACCGAAACCGTGCCATCTTCTTCTCTTTTAAGCGACCTTTCAAGAAAATCAAGAAGTTCAGGAACAAAATCAATCTTTCCGAATACACTTTCCCCAAGTACTTCGGAAAGAAGTTTTGCGTTTTTTAAGGATTCCAAAAGATTCATAAAGCCCGCTGATTTAAGAGCCCCAGATGCTATTCTGTTTGAAATTCGGGAAATATCTCTTATGTTTAAAAGAATGGTCTTTACTCTCTCTCTTAAAATTCTTCCTTCAAAAAAAAGACGAATTTTCTCCTGTGTTTTTTTTATCCTCTCAATCTTTGCGAAAGGATTTAAAATTCTTCTTTTTAAAAGTCGGGTTCCTTGCGGGGTAAGGGTTTTTGCAAGAACACCAAAAAGAGTTTTCTTTTGTGATTTTTTTCCTTCATCCACAAGTTCTAAATTTCTTATTGAGGATGCATCCAGAAACAGGTATTCGTCCTCGCGGATTCGGGAAATTCTTCTTATGGAATTTAAGATATTTATTTTTGCGCGCTCCAGATATCCAAAAAGCCCCCCGAGGGCAGAAAAAATTTCTTTCTCCTTTATATCAAAGCCAAGAGCAGTGCTTACTTTGAGAAGTTCCTTTAATTTTGTCTCACCTTCATAAGCAGAAAAAAAAGACTTATCCATGGGAACTTCAAAAAATGTCCCGTCCTGAAATTGTGAAAAATCAAATCCCTCTGGATATATAACTTCTGAAATTTTGTTCCAGCTTGCAAGGAATGAAGAAAGCTCCTTAAACGCAATAACTTTTGTAAATAACTCTCCTGTTGAAACATCAGCAAGGGCACAGGAAAGTATCTGTCCTTGAGGATAAATGCTTAAAATAAAATTGTTTGTACCTGGCGAAAAATTTTCAGCAGAAAAAGTTCCAGGAGTAAGAACTTTTACAATGTCTCTCTCTACAAGTTTTTTGCCTTTCAAAGGTTCTTCAACTTGCTCTGCAACTGCAACTTTTTTGCCTGCCTGTATGAGTTTTAAAAGGTAATTTTCAGCAGAGTGGAAGGGAACCCCGCACATGGGTCGTCCCTGCCTCTGGGTTAAAACAATTTGCAGAATGTTTGAGGCGGTTTTGGCATCTTCATCAAACATTTCATAAAAATCTCCAAGACGGAAAAACAAAATACAATCAGGATATTGCTTTTTTAATCTTTCATATTGACGCATTAAAGGAGTTAAATCAGACATATTTTTTCGCGGTTAGAAACCGCTCCTGCATTTGACTTCAATCTTCTGGTTTTTGGTTTTTGTTTTCTTCTTTTTCCTCGTATTCCCTTATCTTGAGTTGCAATTCTTTAATCTTCTCGGAAAGTTCGCTGTTTTCTTTTTTTGCTTCTTTTAATTTCTTACTCAATTTCAGATTGTCTGCAATTCCAAGCACAGCAGAAAAAGCAGCACCTATAAAAAGAGAAACCACAAGAATAAGTGTTGGCGGCACATTTGAAAGATTTGGCGGGGCAAAAACAGAGAAAACAGCAACAAGAACTAAAATAGCAAGGGCAATTAAGAGTTTTATTTGTGACATTCCTCCTCCTTAGGCCAGAAGCATTTCGTTTTTGACATCTTTTATTTCCAGTTTTAAAAAACTTCCTTTTTTTGCTCCCTTTTTAAATACTAAAAAATTTTGGGAATTGTGTCCAATTTCGTTTTTTTCAAAAAGAACATCACAGGTTTTTCCAACAAAGGATGCCCTTCTGGCAAGGGAAATTTTCCTTGCAAGGTCAAGAATTCTTTTGTGTCTCCTTTGCTTTTCTTCTTCTGAAACAGCGTCTTTCAACTTGCTTGCAGAAGTCCCATCTCTGGGACTATATTTGAAAACATAAATCCCATCAAATTTAACTTTTTTTACAAGGTCTTCTGTTTTAAAGAAATCTTCCTCTGTTTCAGTCGGAAATCCAACAATTATATCTGTGGTTATTGCAATGTCTGGAATTTCGCTTCTGAATTTTTGTGCTATTTCAATATATTTTTCACGCGTATATTTTCTGTTCATCTGTTTTAAAATTTTATTTGAACCTGCCTGAACCGGAAGATGAATGTGTTTTGCAATCTTCTCATTTTTTTTCATAAGAACCACAAGTTCATCAGGGACATCCTTTGGATGAGAGGTCAGGAAGCGAATTCTTAAAAGACCCTTTATTTTTGAAATTTCATCAAGAAGTTCACAAAAATTCAGACCTTTTTCAGGGTCTCGGTATGAATTTACATTCTGCCCCAGAAGGATAACTTCCTTTGTGCCAGATTCTACAAGGCAGGAAATTTCCTTTAAAATATCAGAAGAAGGTCTGTATTCCTCTCTTCCTCTTAAAAAGGGAACAACGCAGTAAGAACAAAAATTATTGCACCCTCTTCCTATCACGACATTTTCGCTTATATCTGCCCGCCTTTCAACAAACCTGTATTCGGTTCTTCCTGTTGCGATAACTTTTTTACCTTCAAGGACATCCCGTACAACTTTTTCAATTTTGAAAATTTCACCGGGCCCTAAAACCGCAGACAGTTTTTTAAATCTTTTAAGGAGTTTTTCGCCAAATCTTTGAGCAGTGCATCCTGCAAGGATAAATCTGGCAGAAGGATTTTTTTTCATAGTCAAACCCAGATTTGAAAAAAGGCGGTCTTCGGCGTGTTTTCTGACAGAACAGGAATTGAAAATCACAACATCAGCAGTAGAAGGGTCTTCGGTTTTTTCAAATCCGCTTTTTAAAAGCAGTTCTCCCATAACCCTTGAATCTGCAACATTCATCTGACATCCAAAAGTTTTGATATAAAATTTTTTTGTCATAGGTTTATTTTTATGCCCTTTTGATTTAGAAGAAGCTCAAGATATTCTTTTTGAACTTCTAAAGAATAACCTTCTTTGGTTTGATCCTCGGTACTGACTCGGGTATAAATAGCGATTATCATTTTTTACTTAATAGGCCAATCAATCTCACCTTGTTCATTTCTCGGAAAATCTTTATCAATATATTGATAAATAATTTTATCTTGTTCCATAACTTTAGTAGCGCGCACCCATTTATACAATCCTTTCT
>JAGHAG010000078.1 GCA_021161625.1 Elusimicrobiota bacterium | reverse complement strand
TTTTTATAAAATCCCTTTTTATTTTTTTCATTATATCAGGGCCCTTTTTTCTTTTCATTTCAAAAATGCCTGCCAATCCCCATGCCCTTGTTATTGTTGAAGCATCCTATCTTGTGCCTTTTTTCTGTGCTTTTGTTGCTGGCGCATATTTTTTGCGAAAAATTCCTGAAAAAATTTCAGTTCCTCTTCTTGTTTTAATCTGTTTTTTTCTTTTTCTTAAAAATTTTTCTCTTTTAAACAACAGGGAAAATTTTTTTGCAAGGGACTGGGCTCAAAATGTTTTTGCCTCAACTCCAAAAGGTTCATCCGTGATTTTAAGGAAAGATGTTCAACTTTTCTGCCTCTGGTATGAAAACATTGCAAAGGGAAAAAGGAAGGATTCAATTTTTCTTGCGCAGGGGCTAATGCAGGCTCCCTGGTATAAAAAGCAGATTATAAAGCAGGAAAAATGTGTAATTCCACAGTTTGTCTGGGGAGAGGAATTTTTCAGAAGATTTTTTGAATTAAACAAAAGAGTTTTTATTACAGCACACTTTGAAGCAAGTCCTGAATTTTTAAAATCTGTAAATCCTGTTCCTCATGGAGTTTTGAGTGCTGTTGGGCAGGAAAGAAACTTTACTGATGTTGATTTTTTTTGGAGCGACTTTCCATCCACAATGTATTACAGAGATTTTTACAAAAAGGAACTTTCAAAAGATTACTGTCAGGCATTTAACTCAAAGGGAATTGCCTGTTACAGCAAAGATAAAAATCGTGCACTTGAAAATTTTTTGAAAGCGCTGGCTTTTGACCCTTATGATGCACAGGTTTTATATAACATAGGTGCAACCTATCAGGAAAAAGGGGATTTGAAAAAAGCAATTACATTTTACAAAACAGGTCTTTGGGCACTTGACCTTGAATACAGGGATAAGAGGTCAGCTCCATTTATTGACAGGCAGAAGGCAAAAATTTTCAACAACATTGGAACGATTTTTGAAAAAAAGGGAAAATTTGGAAAAGCCCTTGAAAATTATGACCGCGCAGTTTCTCTGGACCCTGATTTTGCTCAGGGGTATTACAACAAAGGCGTTATTTACTGGAGATTGAAACAATGGGATAAAGTTGTTGAAAATTTTAAAAAGTGCCTTGAAATAGAGCCTGAAAACCAGAATGCCCGATATTATCTCAAACTTCTGGAGAAAAAAGAATTAAAAAATCAGTGGCAAGGATTAAGAATTAAGGATTAAGTGACCCAGCACCAACTTGGACAGATTAAAAAGGACATTCAACCAAGTTGGTGCTGGGCTGCTCACAGCTTACCGCTTACTATTCACATCTTCTACATCTACTCTTCACAGCGTTGACTTGACATAGGGGCTAAATTTGATAATAATTTACATTGTGGACAGGTGGGTGAGTGGCTAAAACCACGAGACTGTAAATCTCGCGCCCGATGGGGCTACGGAGGTTCGAATCCTCCCCTGTCCAAATTTCCGCCGGAGGCGGAAATTTTACTGTCAGGGGACTTTGTCCCCTGAAACCCCTATTTATTCTGGGGTTCCAAAGGGGTGATAACCCCTTTGCATTAAAATTCAGCTTTGCTGAATTTTTGCGGGAGTTGCATAGTGGTAGTGCACCAGCCTTCCAAGCTGGTAGCGGGGGTTCGATTCCCCTCTCCCGCTAATGCCGAGGTAGCTCAGTTGGCAGAGCACGTCCTTGGTAAGGACGAGGTCGGCGGTTCAATCCCGCTCCTCGGCTTATTAAAAAGAAAAGTGCGGGGGAGGTCTTCGGCTAAAATAAAGAGTGAAGGGTTTCAGAATAAAAGGAGAGTAAAAAATGGCAAAAGTTGACTCAACCACTATTTCCTTGCAGTGCACCCAGTGCAAGAGGAAAAATTATTTTTTCAGAAGGAATAAGAAAAAAAAGTATTCAAAAAAACTTGAATTGAAAAAATATTGCTCTTTTTGCAAAAAAAGAACAGTTCATAAAGAAGCAAAAGCATAGGCCCGTAGCACAACTGGCTAGTGCACCGGTCTCCAAAACCGGGGGTTGGGGGTTCAAATCCCTCCGGGCCTGAAAAAACTTAAGGAGGAGAAAGGTGAAAAAAGAACAAAAAAAATTTAGTGAGGAAGAATTAAAAAATAAAATCACCGATGAGGTTGAGTATCCTTACAGGGTTTTGAAAAAGAGTTTTGAAATTTTTGAAAAAAAATGGCAGGACTCTCAAAAAGCAGGGCCCTTAGAAAAAAAAGAATTAAATGATTTAGTCCTTGAAGCTCTTAATGAAGGAATTGAAAAGTCAAAAAAATAAGCGCATCCTTCTGGGTGTTACTTCCTCAGTTGCGTGCTATAAATCTCTTGAAATTGCAAGCCGTCTTGTAAAAAAGGGATGCTCTGTAAAAGCGGTTCTTTCACCAAATGCATCAAAATTAATTTCCCCGATTTTATTTGAGGCAATAACAAAAGATGAAGTTTTTACAGAGCAGTTTGATGAGAGAAAAGTGTGGAAGGAAGACCATATTTCTCTCTCATACTGGGCAGATGTTTTTTTAATTGCCCCTGCAACTGCAAACACAATAAGTAAAATAGCCTGTGGAATTTGCGACAATCTTCTTACAACTTTGGTTCTTGTAAGAAAATGTCCCCTTTTTATTGCTCCTGCAATGGAAGAAACCATGTGGAAGAATAGAATCCTTCAGGAAAACATTTCAAAAATAAAAAAAATGGGAATAAAAATTCTTGGTCCTGAAAGGGGTTTCCTCGCAAGTAGAAAACAGGGAATTGGCAGGATGATGGCACCTCAAAAAATTGTTGAAAAAATTTTATGAAAAATGTTCTTATAACTTCAGGGCCAACAAGACAATACATTGATACAGTCAGATTTATAACAAATACCTCAAGCGGTTTTATGGGAAAAGTTCTTGCTCAAAGTTTCTTAAAAAAAAACTTTAAAGTAAAAATTATAACAGGACCTGTAACAATAAAGTATCCTGAAAAAGCCTGTGTAAAAGAAGTTTTAACCGCAGATGAAATGTATGACGAAGTTAAGAAGAATTTCAGTTCAACAGATATTTTTGTATTTGCTGCTGCAGTTTGCGATTGGGTGACAAAAACAAGCCCCAGAAAAATACACTCCAAGAGCCTGAAAATAAATCTGTATCCTGCGGTTGATGTGGCAAAAGAAATTGGAAAAATAAAAGGGAAAAAAATCAGTGTGGGTTTTGCCCTTGAGGATGAAATAGATGTTGAAAGGGCACTAAAAAAAATGAGAAATAAAAATTTTGATTTAATTGTTTTAAACAAAAAGAGCGCTCTTTCATCCTGTTTTACAACAGGTATTTTAATTTCAAAAAAAGGGGATGCTGTTTTTTTCAATAAAATTAGAAAAGAAAAACTTTCTGACCTGATTTTAGAGGAAGTCTGTAAATGCAGGGAAAAAAAGTAAAAAAGTTTCTTCAGGAATTACAGGACCTCGGTTTTGATGCGGTTCACAGGGATTTTGTAAAATTGCTGAAAGCAGAGAGGAAAAATCAGGGCGAGGGTAGAGAAATCCTTCTTAAAAAACTTGAAGATAAATTCAGGACTTGCAAAAGATGTCCCCTTGGAGAAAGCAGAATAAACTTTGTTTTTGGGGAGGGCTCGGCTTTTTCCAAAGTTATGTTTGTTGGTGAGGGCCCGGGATTTGAGGAAGACCACAGGGGAAAGCCCTTTGTGGGGCGGGCTGGTGCTCTCCTTACACGAATAATTGAAAACGGAATGAGAATAAAAAGAGAAGATGTCTATATTACAAACATTGTCAAATGTCATCCCATGAAAGACCCATCCAATCCGGAAAAAAGGGGAAATGACCGCCCCCCAACTGATGAAGAGGTTTTAAAGTGTTCTCCAATTTTAACAGAACAAATCAGAATAATAAAACCTCTTGTTATCTGTGCTCTTGGTGGACCATCGGCAAGATATTTTCTAAAAACAGATCGGGGTATTAATTCTTTAAGAGGAAAGGTCTATGAGATAAATCCAGTCCCTCAGGAACCTGAATATTCAGTAAAACTCGTTCCAACATATCATCCTGCATATCTTTTGAGAAATCCTTCTGCCAAGAAACTTACATGGGAAGATATAAAAATTGTGATGAAAATTATTGGATTGAAAACTGGATGATTATAAGGGTTGCTCTTCCATTACCTATCTGGGATTTTTTTGACTATGAGAGCGATTTTGATGTCCGTCTTGGAGAGAGAGTCCTTGTGCCTTTTGGAAAAAGAAAGATTGTCGGATATTGTATTGAAAGAGATGTCAAAAGTAATTTCAGAAATTTAAAAAAAGTATTTGAAAAAATTGATGCATTTCCCCTTCTTACGGATAATCTTTTTAAACTTGCTTGCTGGATGAAAGAACACTACTTTGTTTCTCTTGGTATGGCATTGAAATGCATACTGCCCCCGAACCTCTATTCCAGAAGAAAAAAGTTTGAATGTGATATTCTTAAAAAAAAGGAAAAAACAGAGTCATCTATAAATTTTTACTTTGGCTCCCAGAGGGAAATCTTTGAATTTGCAAGAAGAATTTTCAGTAAAAAAATTTCGCAGGGTTTTAAAATAATTGCAATTTTTCCGACAAAAGAAGAAGTGGAGAAAAGTTTAAAATTGTTTGAAGATTTGAATTTCAGTGTTTTTCATTCAGATGTTCCAAAGGGAAAAAGGTTAAAGGTTTTGTTTGATTTTCTAAATGGCAATGTTGATGTTGTTTTCGGGACAAGAAGTGCGATTTTTCTGCCGTCATACAGAAGATGTGTTATAGCGCTTTTTGATGCGCACAATTTCTCTTACAGAGAAGAACAGCATCCGCAATACTGGACAGAGGATGTGGCAATAAAAAGGTCTGAAATTGAAGGGGGGGAGTTTTTTGGTTTTGCAGAGTCATCGTCTCTAAAAGAGTATTTTCTTGTTAAAAACGACCACGCAAAGGTTTTAAGTAAAGATGAGAAAACTCGTTTTAAATACGGAATTGTTGATTCAGGGGATCAAAACTTTGGTATTTCACCGTATCTTTTAGAGAAAATCAAACAGGCTCTTTCAGAAAGAAAAAAAGTTGTTCTTTTTTTTCAGAAGGGTGGCTGGGCAACTTCAATGAGGTGTTTTTTCTGCGGAAATGTTTTGTCCTGTTCGAAATGTGGCAGAATCCTCTCTGTTTCCAAAGGGCAGCTTTACTGTTTTAAGTGCAAAAAATACTTTCCCGTTCCGGAGAGATGTCCGAAGTGCAAAAGAAAAAAACTGAAAAACAGAGGCCTCGGCAGGGAACACATCTGTTATTATTTGAGAAAAAAATTTCCAGATGTGTTTATAAATTCAACAGGGCTGGATTTTTCTCATGCAGAAAAAGAAAAAATTGTGAGGGATTTTGAAAACGGCAGGTTTTCCATTTTCATAACAGACAGAAGTTTTTTTGAGATAGAAAATTGGCAGGATGTTGCTCTTTTTGGAGTTCTGGACGGGGATTTTTTTATGCATAAAAACTTGTGGAACTGCGAGGAAATCTCATTTCTTTTTTTCAGTGAAATAAGAAATTTTTTTAAAGATAAGGATATTGAAGTTTTAATTCAAAGTCAGATTTCGTCACAGATTGTAAAGGAAGCATTTGAAAACAAAGAAGTATTTTACGAAAAACAGATTGAAATAAGGAAACAATTTAATTTTCCGCCTTTTGCAAGGTTTCTTAAATTTTCAGTAAAAGAGAAATTTGCAAAACAAGTTTACAGAATTGTAAAAAAGAAAGCATTTGAAGTCACAGATTTGGAGAAAGACGAGGAAGGCAGAGTTTCCTTTCTTTCAAAAATAGAAAAAATCCCTGAATTTTCGCAAAATTTAAAAAAACATATAAGTATAGTGGAGCTGTGAAATTTTTTGCTCCCACACAAATTGTTGATTAAAGCAGAAAGATTTTGTATTATTTCTATCAGAAAAATTAATTTAGGGAAATACGAATTTATTGCATCGGAAATTTTCAATTTCCGATGTTATAAGGTAAAATTTTTTCAAATAAGGAATAAATTTTACAAGATAGTCAGGGGATAGTTGAGGATTTATGAAGGCAGTAAGAAATTGTAAAGGAAATGGGGGTTTCAGGGGGCATAGCCCCCTGACTATCTTATGTATTTAAAACAACTTGAACTGCAGGGCTTTAAGTCATTTGCTGACAAAATTGTCATCAATTTTGAAGAAGGAATTACTGCAATTGTTGGTCCGAATGGCTGTGGGAAATCAAACATTGTTGATGCAATCAGGTGGGTTCTGTGCGAAACAAACCCCAGAAAAATAAGAGGTATTAAAGGGAGTGATGTTATTTTTCACGGTTCTGCCACAAGACCTGCAGTTGGTTTTGCTCAGGTAAGCCTTCTTCTTGACAATTCCTCAAACTGGCTTAATTTAAACAGTGCTGAGGTTCTCATTACAAGAAAACTTTATGCAGATGGAGAGTCGGGCTATTTCATAAACAGGGGACCTGTCCGTATGAAAGACATCAAGGAACTTTTTATGAATACAGGGGTTATGACAAATTCCTATACAACAATTGAACTCGCAGAGGTGAATGCCATTCTGGAATCTTCTCCCCAGCAAATTCGCATTTTTTTTGATGAGGCAGCAGGAGTTACAAAATTCAGGGTTCACCGGGAGGAGACAATAAGAAGAATAGAAAGAACACAGGCAGATTTAAACAGAATTGAGGATGTGAAAAGAGAACTGGAGGGGGAGATAAAAGTTTTAGAATCGCAGGCAAGAAAAGCAAAAAGGTATGAAAAATTAAAGCAGGATTTAAATCAGGCAATTTTAAACAATCTTCTCTGCGACTGGCTGGAATATCAAAAAAAAGACGAGGTTTTCAGAAAAAGTCTTGAAAGATTGAATACTTCTCTGACAGAAGCCCAGACCAGTTACACCCTCAAAGCATCGGAACTTGAAAAGATGAAAATGGAGATGGATGCCTGTGAAGAGGCAATTTCTACAACACAGAAAAAAAATACCGAAATTTATTCCCAGAAAAAAGTTCTTGAAGAGAAAACTTCATTCATAAAAAATAGACTCTCCACACTTCCTCAGGAAATAGAAAATCTTCAACAAAAATTAAAAGAAAATGAAGAAATTTATATTCACAAAAAACAAAAACTTGAGGAACTTTTAAGTCAAAAAGATGAAATTGAAAAGAGTTTCGCGCAGGTGAGAGATCTTTCAGAAATTGAAAGTTCTAAACTTCTTGAGAAACTTGAAGGGGCAAAAAAGAAACTTTTTTCAACGGTTTCAGAAATAGCGACATTGAAAAACAGAATTTTAAGTTTAGACGAAATGCGGTCAAGAATAAATTTCCAGATACAAAAAAACCTCAAACAGAAAGAAGAGGAGAAAAAAGAAAAAAAAGAAATTCAAAATCAGGTAAATGAAATTCAAAAAAGCATAAGTGAAGCAAAAACAACTCTTGAAAATCTCCAAAATTCCAAAAAGGACCTTTTTGAAAGAATTTCCAGCATTAAAGAAGAAATAGAAAATTCAAAAAACAAATTCCAGAAGTTAAGAATAGAGGTTGGGAAACTTGAAAAAGAAAGAGAGATTTTTGAAAAAAGTAAAAGCCGGTGGAAAGAATTTGTCCTGCAAATGTCAAAAGAAGAAGGTTTTATCTGTGACCTTGAAAGTGAGGTAGAATTTATCTCAGAGGAAGCAAAAGCCCTTTCTTCTTTTTTGAGGCAGTTTGGCGGAGTGCTGTTTTTCAAGAATACTTCCTCAGTTGAAAAATTAAAGGAAAAGGAAAATATCCCCCCTGTTTTAATTGTTTGTGCTGAAAGTTTGGATAAACTTCAAACTTCGCAGGAGGATTCTCTGCATTTTAGAACCCAGAATTCCCTTGTAAAAAAATTTTTAAATTTTATTTTCAGCATTAAAGATGAGAGGAATCAATTCTTTATAAAAAAAGACAGGACAATAAAACTTCCTTTCGGGATTTATATATCTCAGATTTTCAAAGGCGGGTCAAAAGACATCTCAAAGGAAATAGAAGAAGTTTTATCCCGAATAAAACAAACAGAAGATGAAATAAAAAATAAAAAGTCAGCACTTCAGGATGAAGAAAGGAAACTTCAGGGTTTAATTGATGAAATTTCAAAAAAAGAAAGGCTTATTTTTGAAAAAGAATCTTATATTAAGCAGTTAAAAAATGAACTTCAGAACTTAAATTCCCGAGTAGATATTCTGGAAAAAGAAAAGGAAGATTTTGAAAAAAACATAAAAAAAATAGAAGAAGAAAAGCAGGAAATCTCAAAAAAAATTTCTGAACTTGAAGTAAAAAGAAACGAATACGTTAATGAACTTGCCCTGCTTGAAAAAACACAGGCAACACAGGAAGAAGCACGCAAACTTCTAACAGATGCAGAAATTGAAGCAAGAAAGCAGAGATTTGAAAAATTTCAAGTTGAATGGAAGCAGGTTCAGGATGACATAAAAAGAATAGAAG
>JAGHAG010000075.1 GCA_021161625.1 Elusimicrobiota bacterium | reverse complement strand
GGGATGTTCTGATGATATATTTTGTTATTTTATTATCTTTAATAAAACAAATTTAAAATGTAAGGAGTTTGATGATTTTATTCAGCAGAAGGGTCAAAGTAGTAGGCATAAATTTATTTATTGTACAGGTAATCTTAGACATGTTGACATAAATTGATTTTAGTTTGTAGAATATAATATGAGAGAATACAGAAGATTTTTGGACAATATTGAAAAAGCAATTAAACTTATAAAACACCTGAAGATGATAAATGAAAAACTTGAAAAAGAAAATAAGGCGCTTCATATTCAGGTGCAGACCCTTCAGCATGAAAACCAGATTTCTGCAAAAATGATAAAAGAGATTGAAAGAATGAAACTTGAAAGAATGAAAATAAAGGACAAAATAGGTGTGTTGCTTAACACAATAGGGGAGTTATGATTTACAAAATAACCATACAAGGACAGAGCTATGAAATAGAGATAGAGCCAGAAATGGTAGAGCGCATGCAGGAGGTGGAAGATTTTATAAATAAGGAACTGGATACGATTGCAAGTGCTCACAGAAAAATTGACAGTTACAAGATTGCAATAATTACATTGATTGATGTGGCTTACAGGTATATTGAGCTTAAAAGGAAAGGCGCCTTAAAGGTTTCAGGCATGGGGAAAGAGATTGAAGAATTAAACAAAAAACTGGAGGAAGTTTTAAAGTGAATTTTAAATATGCCTGCTGCTGCGGTGATGTGTGCAGACCGGTGAAGGGCTCTAAGAAGGGAATGGGATTCCAATTCAATGTCTCTTGGGGCATTGATCAGGAAACCCACTTTTGTTTCGTAGCCTTCTTCAGGCTGCACCCACCCTGTGGCGGGCAAAGGTCTAAATATGAAAACAAATTCTTCAAATATAGAACCTCTTGCCTGGCGGCTTCTCCCGGAAAATGTTGAAGAATTCTACGGACAGGAACATCTCTTAGGACCCGGAGCACCGCTCAGGTCAATGGTTGAAAAAGGCGAGGTCTATTCCTGTTTATTCTGGGGACCACCAGGCGTGGGAAAAACAGCTTTTGCAAGGTTTCTTGCAAAAAAACTCAAATACAGAATTTTTTTCTTAAATGCAATTGAAACAGATGCAAAACAGATTAGGGAGATTTTTAGAATTGCTGAATTTGAAGGACAGGGAAAAACAATTCTTGTGGTTGATGAAATTGAAAAATTCAACAAAAGTCAGCAAAACATATTTCTTTCCGCAATTGAAAAAGGACTGGTTTATTTCATAGGAATAAGTTTTGAGAATCCATATTACCGATTGAACAGAGCCCTTGTTTCAAGATTAAAAATTTTTGAATTTAAACCTCTTTCAGAAGAAGCGCTTTTAAAAATTCTTGAAAAAGCAATATCTTCAAAAAAAGGTCTTGACGGAAAGGTAAAATTTACAAAAAAAGCAAAACTGGTTCTTGTAAGAGCATCCCAGTCAGATGCAAGAAAACTTTTAAATTTTCTGGAAATGATTCCTGTTAAAGACAAAAAAAAGATTGATGAAAAAGACCTTGAGAAAATTATTACAGACAAAAAAGTTTACGATACAGAGATGCACTATGACATGGTTTCCGCGTTTATAAAAAGCATGAGGGGTTCAGATGTTGATTCTGCTCTTTTCTGGCTTGCCCAGATGCTTGAAAGAAGGGAAGACCCGCTTTTTATTGCAAGGCGAATTTTGATTTTTGCTTCAGAGGACATTGGCAATGCAGACCCACAGGCTCTAATTTTAGCATCAGCCGCAACCAAAGCAGTGGAAATTGTTGGAATGCCTGAGGCAAGAATTATTCTTTCACAGGCAGTAATTTACTGTGCATCCACATACAAAAGCAATGCCTGCTATATGGCTATTTCAAAGGCCCAAGAGGCGGTCCAGCAGGAAGATGCCCGTATTCCTCAGCACCTCACAAAAAAAGGAGCCAGATTTTATAGGTATCCTCATGCCTTCGGCGGATGGGTGGACCAGATTTATTCTTTTTTGAAGAGAAAACTTTATTTTTCAAAAGGCATTGGATTTGAGAAGGAACTTTCAAGGAGATTGCAAATTGTCAAAAGAAGTTATAAGAAAGAAGATTCTTGATAGCAGAATAGAAATTCCAGACCACGGAACAAAAAGCAAGAGGGTCTGCGGGAGAATTTTAAACTGGGAAGTTTTTATAAAATCAAGAATTATTTTGAGTTACAGCCCCATCAAGGGGGAAGTTGATGTTTCGCCAATCAACAACCTTGAAAAAAAGGAAATTTATCTGCCTTCTGTGGAAAAAATAAATGGCAGGGATAAAATTGTTCCAAGAAGGCATACAGGAAAACTTATAAGGGGGAAATTTGGAATTTTACAGCCCCCCAAGGATAATCAAAGCATTTCACTGGAACTTATTGAACTTATCCTTGTTCCAGGAATTGCCTTTGATAAAGAGGGGAAAAGAATTGGTTTTGGTTTTGGTTTTTATGACAGGTTTTTAAAGAAATGCAAGAATTCCATCAAAGTCGGAGTTTGTTTTGAGTTGCAGATTGTTGATGAAATAAAAGCCAATCCGCATGATGTAGGCGTTGATTTTATTATCACTGAGAAAAGAATTTTGGAAATTAAACCCATCCAGCCCTTTACAAAAGGGCTGGATGCCTGAAAGGCCGCCCAGCCCTCTATGCATGAGAGATAAAG
>JAGHAG010000134.1 GCA_021161625.1 Elusimicrobiota bacterium | reverse complement strand
CCATATCATTTTATTTAGCAAAGCAAGCTTTGCAACTACATTTTGGCGACTTACGTCGCCCGCTACAATTATCCGCCGTAGCCTTAGCGTAGGCGGACTATCCTCTATCCTCTGTCCACTGTCCACTTCTCTACTTGTCATCTTGTCTCCATATCACTTTATCACAGACCAAGGGTCTGCAGCTACATTGCGAGTGGTTTCTGGCAGGCAGGGCCCTGAGAGCGAGGAATTCAGCAATAAGTCCGCAGCGAACAGAGAGCGAGCCATCTCACGCGAGCGTCCCTGACGCCAGAACCACGAGCTCTCTTGCCTATAATTTTTCATCTTTTAATTTTACCAGCTTGCTTTTTTTACCCCGGGAATTTCTCCTTTATGGGCAAGTTCTCTGAAGCAAATCCTGCAAAGGCCAAAATCCCTGTAAAATCCCCGCGGTCTTCCACATCTGAAACATCTGTTCTTTTCTCTTACTCTAAACTTCTGAATTCTCTTTGCTTTTTCAATTTTACATTTCTTTGCCATAACTACTTCCTGAAAGGAACTCCTATCATTCCAAGATAATTTCTTATCTCATCAATGGACCTTTTGCCATTATTTTTAACACAAAGGGTGATACAAAGCCCTATTGGACGGGAAATTTTTGCGATATTTACCTCCGGGAAAATTGAAATATCTCTTATTCCTATACTGTAATTGCCGTCCCTGTCAAACGCATTTTTGTTAAGCCCCCTGAAATCTCTCATTCTTGGAATTGCAATATTAATGAATCTGTCAAGAAATTCCCACATTCTGTCTTTCCTTAAAGTAACTTTACAACCAATGGGCTGCCCTTTTCTTATTTTGAAATTTGACACAGATTTTCTTGCAAGAGTTCTTACAGGTCTCTGACCTGTTATAAGAGCAATTTGGTCAAGCGCTTCATCCAGATATTTAAGGTCTTCTTTTGCTGGATTGTGCCCGGTGCTCACAACGATTTTTTCAAGTGTTGGTGCTTCAAGTATGTTTTTGTAATTGTATTTTTTCTTCATTTCTTCCTTTACTTTTTTATCCACCTCTTTTAATCTTGGAATATATTTTTTCCCTGTCATGAAATTATCTCCCCACATTTTTTGCAAAATCTTACCTTCCCCTCTGAAATAAATTTAAAACCTATTCGGGTTGGTTTGTTACAATGACTGCAAATAACTTTGAGGGAAGATATGTCAATGGGTGCCTCCTTTTCTATAATGCCACCAGGATTTTGCTGGGTGGGACGGGTGTGAACCTTTACAACTTTTACCTTGCTTACAATGGCTTTGTTTTTTTCTGGAAAAACCTTTATCACTTCGCTTACCTTTCCCTTATATCTACCTTTTATAACCAGCACTTTGTCACCTTTTTTTATTTTTTGCATTAAACAACCTCCGGAGCCAGTGATATAATTTTTGTAAATCCTTTTGCCCGAAGTTCTCTTGCAACAGGACCGAAAATTCGGGTGCCTCTGGGTTCCTTCTTTTCATCAATTAAAACACAGGCATTGTCAGAAAATGAAACCCTTGTGCCGTCGGGTCTTCTAATAGGGAACACAGTCCTTACAATTACTGCTTTTACCACATCACCCTTTTTAACTGCAGCATTTGGGGCTGCTTTTTTTACAGATGCCTTTATGATGTCTCCCACACCGGCATATCTTCTTTTTGAACCGCCGAAATTGTGAATACACATAACCTCTTTTGCGCCTGAATTATCACAGACAACCAGACGGCTCATTAACTGAATCATTGCTCTGACCCCTCATTAAGAACTTTAACAACCTTCCATCTTTTAAGTTTGCTGAAAGGTCTTGCTTCTTCTATAACAACTCGGTCCCCTGCCTTTGAAATGTTTTTTTCATCGTGGCAGTGAAACTTTCTCCTCCTTCTTAAAAACTTCTTATACCTTGGATGCATAATAAATCTCATAATTTCAACAATTCTTGTCTTTGGATTTTTATCCTGTAAAACTCTGCCAATTAATCTTTTACGCATTTTTCTTCCTCACATTTAAAACGGTTTTTATTCTCGCAATGTCTTTTCTTATCTTTCTAATCTGGGAGGTGTCTTTTAACATTCTCTGGTTTTTTTGCATTCTTAAGATAATCAATTGTTTTTCAAAATCCTTTAATTTCATATTTAATTCTTCATTTGAAAAATCATTAAAATTTACTTTTTTTGCCATCAGTGCCTCGGAACAACCTTTGTTTTTATTCCAAGTTTGTGGGTCACTTTTCTAAAAACATCCTTTACCGCATCCTCAGAAAGACCCTCTATTTCAAAAAGGACTCTTCCTGGAAGAACTTTTGCAACCCAGCCCTCAACAGGACCTTTTCCCTTTCCCATTCGCGTTTCAGCAGGTTTTTTTGTAATGGGTTTGTCAGGAAAAATTCTCAGCCAGATTTTTCCACCTTTTCTTATGCTTCTTACAAGCAAAACTCTGCATGCTTCAATCTGTCTTGCTGTAATCCATTTTGTCTGAAGAGATTTAAGTCCCCATTCTCCAAAAGAGACACAACTTCCAGCAGTTGCTATGCCTTTAAAACTGCCTTTTTGCTGTTTTCTATATTTAACCTTTTTTGGTGCAAGCATTATGTCTCCTCACCTTCCTCTTTAGTGTCCTGTTCCTTTTCATTTTCATTGTTCTTGGGCTCCAGGATTTCCTTTTCCTCTTTTTCTGCCTCGTGTTTTTCAACTTCGGGTTGAGTTTCCGGAGGCTTATGAATCCACACCTTGACCCCTATTACACCTGACCTTGTATATGCCACAGAATAACCATAATCAATAATTTTGTTAATTGACTGAAGAGGGACGCTCCCTTCCTTAAACCATTCGCTTCTTGCAATTTCAGCACCGTCAAGCCGACCTGAAACTCTGATTTTTGCTCCAAGAGCACCGTTATCCATAATCGACCTCAGCATCCTCTTTGAGACCGCTCTGAAGGGCATTTTCTTTTCAAGGCTCACTGCAATCATTTCTGAAACAACCTGAGCATCAAGAAGAGGCTTTTTAACTTCGCTGACATTTACCTGCACTTCTTTTTCCAGAAGTAATGAAAGGTCCTCTCTGAGTTTATCAATCGTGGCTCCTTTCTGTCCTATGACAAGACCCGGACGGGCTGTATGAATTATAACAACAACCTGTGAGGATGCCTTCTCTATTTCAATTTTTGAAATCTGAGCGCGGGGAAGCTGTCTGTGAATTTCCTGTCTGATTTTTATATCTTCAATAACAGATTCCCTTAATCCTTTTCTCATAAGATATCTGCTCTTCCATCCATAAGTTACACCAACCCTGAAACCATAAGGGTGAATTTTCTGCCCCATTACCTTTCCTCCACTTCAACTGTGATATGACACATTCTTCTTTTATATACATCTGCCCTGCCAAAAGCACGGGGCATAACCCGTTTGAGAGAAGGTCCGGGGGTTGCAAAAATCTTCTTTATGTAATAATTTCTACCTTCTCCTCCGGCGGCAGCAGATTTTACAACCTTGTATATGGCTCTTGCAAGAGGGGTTTTGAGGGCATCAAGTTTTTGAAGCGCAACATTCACATCAAGCCCCCTTACTGCATTTAAATACCTCTGCGCCTTTTTTGGGGAAAACCTCAAAAATTTTGCTTTTGCAATTTTTCCCACAAAACTCTCCTTTTTTCTTTAATATAAAACTTTCGGATTTTAACAATTTAAAATATTAAAATCAAGAATAATCTGAATTTTTTACTAAATCCGAAAACTTCTGTCAATATCCTTAAACAGAAACTCATCCAGTAAAAGAACAGAGAAAAACTTATTTTTTTATATTTTTCAAAAAACGTACACGTTTTGCAATGTCTTTTGCAAGAAACGAACTTGCAATTAATATATCAGCACCTGCCTTTAAACAGAGGGGGGCGGTCCTGTGATTTATACCACCATCCACAGAAATTTTGCAATTTAAGTTTTTTGCATCAATGATTCTGCGAAGATTTTTTATTTTTTTTAAAACATTTCTTTTAAATTTTTGTCCTGCAAATCCAGGAGAAACACCCATCAAAAAAGCAACATCAATTCTGTCAAGAAAAGGGATTATTTTTTTTATTGACGTCTCTGGATTTAGTGCAATGCCAACTTCTTTCTTTGCTTTTTTTATGTGGGAAATAAGTTTTTCAGGTTCTTTTACAGTTTCAATATGGAATAAAATCCGCCTGCTGGATAAATACCATTTCCATTGGATTTGTGGATTTATAACCATAAGATGTGCCTCAAAAGGAAGTTTTGTTATTTTTCTTAAGGAATTTATAACAGGTGTGCCAAAAGTAAGATTGGGAACGAAATTTCCATCCATTATATCCATGTGTATAAAATCTATCACCTTCTCACACTTTTTTATGTACGGTCTTAGATTTGAAAAATCAGCGGATAAAATTGAAACCCCAACCTCTGTCATAACTTCTTCCTTGCCACAGGCACATCGTCTATATAAAAAATTGCTTCCGCAGTTCCTATTGTCTCAACTTCAAGGGAAATTTTCTTTCCTGGTGGCTCTATATTCTCATAAACTTTTCTCATTCCTGTTGCATCTTTCACAACAATTTTCACAGTTCTTTCTTTTATATCCTGTGGAACCTCCCAGTAAATAAATTTCTTGCCCCTGACGGTTTCTTTTTCAGAATGCTTGCTTGCAAAAAATTTTATTCTTACATCCTCTGATAAAATCTCACCTGGAGGAGGTTGCTGTTTCATAATTGTTCCTTCTTTTAAGTTGTCGTTTATAATGTACTCTATCTCACTCACTTCAAAACCAATTGATTTTAAAATCTCCTGTGCCTGCATGGTTGATTTTCCCACAAGATATGGCATAACAAGAAATCCCATAAGAGATGCAGGCCCTTTGCTTACAATAACATCAATAAGAGTCTGAGGTCTGGCAATAGTTCCACTTTGGGGATTCTGGGAAATAATGCGCCCCTCTTTCACTTCGTCATTAAAAATTTCACTGACATTTCCAAGTTTTAGGTTTGACCTTGTGAGAAGTATTTCTGCTTCCTGAATTGTTTTATCCTTAAGGTCAGGGACATAAACAAGAGTCCCACCTTCTGAAAGGGTTAGTTTAACAACCCTTCCCTTTTTTACAACACTTCCAGGAAGAGGATTTTGTTTTACAACATTCCCTCGGGGAACCGTTTCATCGGCAATAAGCTGTTTTTCCTTTACAGGATAAAGTCCTTTCTCCTGTAAAACATCCATTGCATCAATTATGTTCATCCCAATAACATTTGGAACTAGAACAATTTTTTTTGTTCGGGTTAAAATTCTCATTGCAATATCAAAACCAGCCGCTGCAAAAATTCCAAAAGCAAAAGCAATCAGCACAAAATTTAAAATGCTCTTTAATTTTATTTTCATTTTTTAGCACAGATTTTATAAAAATTATTCACAATTTTAAAACCATCATCTGTTAAAATTGATTCTGGATGGAACTGAACCCCGTATACGGGAAAATTTTTTAGTTTAATCGCCATAATTTCATTATCCGGAGTTTTTGCTGTAACCTCAAAGTGCTTTGTTTGGCTTTCAATCACAAGAGAATGATACCTTACAACTGAAAGGGGATTTCTGACACCTTTAAAAATGTCCTTTTCATTATGGGTAATAATTGATGTTTTTCCGTGAAAAATTTTTTTTGCGCGAACAATTTTTGCCCCAAAGGTATAACCAATTGCCTGATGCCCGAGGCAGACCCCCAGAATTGGAACTTTTTTATAGAATTTTTTTATTATCTCTACGGAATTTCCAGCATTTTCCGGTCTTCCAGGACCTGGTGAAATTACAATTCCATCCGGCTTTAATGAAGAAATTTTTTCAATACTAACACAATCGTTTCTAAAAACCTTTAAGTCTTCTGTAATTGTCCCAAAATACTGGACAAGGTTGTAAACAAATGAATCGTAATTGTCAATAAAAACAATTTTAACCTTTCTGCTTCTGCTTTTTTGTTTTTCCTTCACTTTCAGTCAGAACACTCCTTTTTATAATTCTTTTGCAAGTTCAATTGCCCGAAACAAAGCCATTGCCTTGTTTTTTGTTTCAAAAAACTCTCTCTCAGGAATTGAATCATAAACAATGCCTGCTCCTGCCTGAATTCTGGCAACATTTTTTTCCATAAAAATTGTTCTTATTGCAATCGCAAAATCCATATCCTCGCTAAATGAAAAATATCCAACTGCACCTGCATAAAATCCCCTCGGTTTTCCTTCAAATTCGCGTATAATCTGCATTGCTCTTACCTTTGGCGCACCAGAAACCGTTCCTGCAGGAAAACAGGCTTTAAACAGTGAAAAGCCATCTTCTCCACTTTTGAGTTTTCCTTCAACTTCACTTGTAAGATGTATCACATGAGAAAACTTTTCAACTGTCATAAATTCTGTAACTTTTACTGAACCAAATTCTGAAACCCTCCCGAGGTCATTTCTTGCAAGATCCACAAGCATTAAATGTTCAGCCCTTTCCTTCTCATCACTGACTAATTGCTTTTCAAGTATTTTATCCTCCTTAAAATCCTTTCCTCTTGGCCTTGTGCCTGCAATTGGTCTTACAATCGCTCTTCTTCCAACCTTTTTTACGAGAATTTCAGGCGAAGAACCAATGATATGGGTGTTTGCAAATCTCAAATAATACATATAAGGAGATGGATTTATCATCCTCAAAGCCCTGTAAATAAAAACAGGGTCTTCTTTCACTTCAACTTCCCAGTATTGAGAAAGAACCGTCTGAATGCACTCGCCTTCTGTTATGTATTTTTTTGCAATCTTTACCATTTTTTCAAATTCTTTTTTTGTTACACTGCTTTTGAGTTTCAATTTTTTTTCATCAAAGGATTTGTGGTGAGGTTTAAGGGGGTTTTTCAAAATGCTTAAAATGTCTTCAATCCTCTGCGAAGTTTTTACATAATCCAGATCTTTCCTGTCATAAACCCAGCAAAAAATTCTCATAAAATTTTTAAAGTGGTCAAATACAATGACGATTTCTGGAAGAACAAAATAAAAAAGCGGTTCTGATATTTCCTTATAGCCAACCTTCTCCCACTGATTTACAATATCGTAGGCAATAACCCCAACAGCCCCACCAATAAAAGGTGGAAAATCTTTCAATTTTGGAAATCGAAATTTTGAGACAAATTCTCGCAAATCTCTGAAGGCATCTTTTGTTCTTCTTTTTTTACCATTTACTTCAAAAAAATTTCTATATCCTTTTATGATAAACTTTGCAGACGGTGAAATGAAAGAATACCTTCCCCATCTTATCCCACCCTCTGCACTTTCAAGAAGAAAGGAATGTGAGTTTAAAAGAAATCTTGAAAACACAGATAAGGGTGTGTCCATATCACAGGGGATATCACAGTAAAGACAGGTAATGCCAAACCTGTCAAACCACCTTTTAAACTTATTTCTATCAGGATAAATTCTATTAAGCATTTTGTATTTTATAACTTCTTTTAGGTATTATCAAACTTGAAAAGACAACTGTTAGAAAAACTGTAACAACAATTGCAGAAGTGCCTGAAAAAATTTCAACAAAGATGAAGAAGAACCCTTCAGAGTTTAAAATCTGCATTAAAGAATATCCCTGAAAACTCACTGCAAAAACATAGAAAAAAGAAGAACCTGCATAAGCAAAAAGAAGGGAATTTGCCATTGTGGATATGATGTCCCTTCCTATGTTCATCCCATAGAAAAAAAGTTTTTTTGAAGAAATTTTGTTGTTTTCAAGAAAAAACTCATACAATGAGGAACTTATGCTGATTGCAACATCCATGACCACCCCTGCTGTTCCTATTAAAATTCCAGAAAGCACAATTCCTTTTACACTTTTCAGAGGAATTGAAAAATTTTTTATGAGGTAATTTAGAAGTTGTATTTGCTCTCTTGCAAAACCCCAGACATGTCCTTTTTTTAAGAAAAAATAGGCAAATAAAACTCCAAAAAAAATTCCACCAATTGCACCAAGAAAAGCCGAGATGCCTTTTTTAAATTTGCCTGATATTGAAAAAAGCGTAATTGCTGTAATAAGCACAACAGAAAAACCAGAAGTTAAAAGTGGTGAAAAACCTCTTTCTGTGAAATTTAAAAAAAAGAATACAAAAATGAAAAGACCAAAAAACAAAGAAAAAACCGAAAGGAACCCTTTTTTGAAATTTAAAATTAAAACCCCGATAACAAAAAGGCCTACTGTGAAAAAAATCCAGAAACTTCTGTTGTAATCTAAAATACTGACCCTGCCATTAATTTCACAGATAACCCTATCCCCTGCCCTGTATTCATACAAATTTTCATCACCAATATCCATTGTCTTTCCATTGACTTTGACTTTTTTTAAATTGTTTTGGATGATGACTTTGCCTGTAAAAACCTTTTTAACATTTCCTTTGTTTTCAATCAAAGGATGTGCATAAAAATCAATGTCAGGTTTTTCTACCCAAGAATCAGAAAACCCATAACCCTTAAAAAGCAAAATAAAGACAAAAAAAACAATTATTCTCTTCATTGCTTAACCCATTTTTTGCATTAGACAAAAAATGCACGCAGTGCCGCCCCTGCGTGCAGGGGCGGGGTTAACCCCGCCCATCCTTATAATAGTCCTCAATTTTACATTCATTTTTCTGTCATAACCCTCTATTTACATATTTATTATTTTTCTTATTTATCCCGAATGGGCGGCCTTTCAGGCATCCCGCTCTTTGTAAAGAGCGGGATGGGTTAAAAAACCTTGCAGAAACAAAGGATGTTACAGGAACAGTAAGCACAACAACAGAACTTGCAAGAATTGAGCCAATTATAAGTGCTGAAATTTCCTCATAGTTTACAACTCTCAAATATGAAACTTCACAAAATTTTAAAGTCAAAAGTATCGGAAGGGCTCCGCCCAGAAAAACAAAAATTACAGAGTTCATCATTGTGGCAAGAATGTCACTTCCAACATTTATTCCTGCTTTAAAAAGACCTGTGATATTTAGATGAGGGTTTTCGCGGGAAAATTCTTTCAGAAAAGATGAAATGCTAACAGCAATATCAACCCCTACCCCAAGGGCAGAAATAAGCACAGATGAAATTGCAAGCAAAAAAAAGTTTATTTTTATGCCTTCTGTTCTCACAGCGGTTTGAATAAATCTGGAACCATCAAAAAACATGCCTGTTATATGGGCTTTCTTAAAAATAAAAAAAGAAAGAACTCCTGCAATTAAAACACTTGCAATTGTTCCTACAAATGAAGAAACCATCTTCTTTGAAAAACCCGTGATAAAAACAAGCGTCAAAAAAACACTCCCGCCTATAAAAAAACCTATAACAAGAGGCGGATTTTCACCTTTTTTCAAAAATGGAATTGCAAAAAAAATGAATAAAAAAAGGTTTACAATTATTGAAAGAAAAACCCTCAAAAACCTTTTTCCGACCACCAAAAAAAGAAGTGCAAGAAAGCAAAAAAGCATAAAAAAGAAAAGATTCTGTCTGTAATAACCAACGATACTGCCTGTTAAACCTCCAGGAAATTGCCTTAATCTCAAAACTGCTTTCTGCCCTTTTTTTAAATATGTGTTGTAATTTTTATCATCCCATAAATAATTTTTGACCTGTATTTTTTCCCCTCTGTAAATCCCTGAAGTTATCCTAAATGTAATGGCTTCAATTGAATAACAGGGGGCTGTTTTCAAATTTTTTATTTCAAGAACTTCCCCAACAGCAAAAATATCCTCATCTGCAAAAACAAAAAATCTGGCAAGAAGAAAAATAAAAAAATATCGAAAAAACAAATTCCGCAGTCTCGAATCATTTGTCATTTTTAATTTTTCATTCCGAACCTGTGGGTTCGGCTACTTTAAAACTTCGTCTCTTTTTCTACTGGCAAGGAGAATTATATCCTCAAGTTCTCTTTTGTTTCTTGCATTGAGCCATTTTTCCTCAAAATCGGCTTCCTGAACAATTTCTGCAATTGCCATAAGGGAACGCAGATAAAAATTTCTTTCATCGGCAGATGCAATGATACAGAAAACCGTTTTTACAAGTTCTCCTGATGGAAACTCTATTCCTTCTTTTGCCCTGATAAGAATCATCTTAAACAAATTTTTTTCATTTACAATTATGTGCGGAACTGCAAGCCCCCTTCTTATTATTGTGCTTGAATCTTTTTCTCTTTCCTGAAAGTGTTTCAGTAGTTCCTCTTTTTCAAGAGAAGTTTCTTCAACAAATTTATCGCAAACAATGTTTAAAAATTTTTCAAAACTCAACCGCCCCTCTAAATCAAGAATTATGCTTTCCTTTACAATTCTGTCAAATCTGTCTTCAACAATTTTATCCCGTTCCTTTAAAACCTCCCTCAATTCATAACCAAGTGTGTCTTTCTCAACAATTTCTCTGCCTATAATTCTTTCAACAACATGTATGAGCGCTGTCTTTTTTGCCTCTTTCCTGTAAGCAAAAAAGAAAAAGCCAAGAGTCCCAAACGCAAGAAAAAGAACTGTTGTTTCAAGAGCAACAGAACCCATTTCCAGAACAAGCGCAACATAAAAAACAACTCCTGCAATATAAATATAAGGATAAAGAGGTGCCTTAAATGTTGGTCTGTAATTTAAAATTCTGCCTTCCCTCATAAGAATAAGTGTCAGAACAGCGAGAATGTATAAAATCAAAAGGAGGGATGATGCGACTTTCACAAGATTTTCAATATTTAAAAACCATATCATCAAAAGCATAAAAAAAGATGAAAGAAGAATTGTAACCCATGGAACATTTTTTTTGTTCAGGTTTTGAAAAGGCAACGGCAGAAGTTCATCTTTACTCATCATATAAGGACCACGGGATGCAGAAAGAATTCCTGCATTTGCTGTTGTGATAAATGCAAGCATTGCTCCAAAAGTGATTACTATTTTTGAAAAATTGCTTTTTACCGCATCTGTAAGTGGTGTCAGACTTTTTGAAAGAGTTTCAGCTTCAAGAAGTCCAACAACTGTAAAAATTGCCAGACCATATAAAATCAAAACAACTCCCCATGCAACAATCATTCCAAGGGGAATATTTTTTGCAGGGTCTTTCACTTCCTCGGCAACACTTGCCACCTTTGTAAGGCCCGCAAAAGAAACGAAGACAAAACCTGCAGTCGCAACTATATTTCTAAAACCCCTGTTAAAAAAACCTCCATAGTGATGCAGATTTAAATTAAGTGCATTTGAGCCGACAAAAAATAAAAGCACTGCAATCAGAAAAAGGACCATAATAATCTGAAATGTTTCTGTAAGTTTGACACCTTTTAAATTTATTATGGTAAACAAAATGCAGAAAATAGAAGCAATTAAATCTATGTGTCTTTCAGTAATTCCCTCTATAACAAGGCCCGCAAATGCCCCGATGCCGACAAGGGCAAAAGCACTTTTTGAACACAGAGAAAACCAGTTTGAAATTCCACCTAAAAAACCGGGCAAAATCCCCATCCCCCTGCTTATGTAAAAATAATCCCCACCTGCTTTTGGCATTGCTGAAAGAAGTTCTGCTTTTGCAAAAAGAGCAGGAAGGACCAAAAGACCTGCCAGAATATAGGAAAGCACAACAGCCGGTCCTGCTTTTGCAAAGGCAAATCCTGGGAGAACAAAAAGACCTGAGGAAATCATTGACCCTGCTGCAATTGAAAAAACACCTAAAAATGTAATATCTTTTTTTAACTTCATGCTTAATTTTATAAACTGTGTGAACTTAAATCAAATTTAGTGAGTAGTGAGCGGTAAGCTGTGAGCAGTGAATAGCGAATAGCAACAACA
Source organism: Elusimicrobiota bacterium (assembly GCA_021161625.1). Lineage (GTDB taxonomy): Bacteria > CG03 > CG03 > CG03 > CG03 > JAGHAG01. The sequence goes on along the minus strand of JAGHAG010000134.1, from coordinate 167 downwards.
GGGATGAGTAATGAGTAACGAGTAATGAGGGAAGAATAATGGTAGGCGCAATCTTTAGATTGCGTATAAAACGCAGGATAAATCCTGCGGCTACCAATTCGAATTTTCGGGATAATTTTGATAGTTTTTGTTTAATCTGTCCAAGTTGGTGCTGGGTCACTTTATTT
>JAGHAG010000026.1 GCA_021161625.1 Elusimicrobiota bacterium | reverse complement strand
TTGTGTAAGGATTGCAAAATTATAAAAAGAAAAGGGGTTGTGCGGGTTATCTGCAAGAATCCAAAGCACAAGCAAAGGCAAGGGTAAAAAAGTGGACAGAGGAAAGTGGATAGAGGAAAGAGGGAAGATAGTATGTCATTCCTGCGGAAGCAGGAATCCAGAAAAATTAAAAATGAAAAATGACAGATGAAACGAAATTAGGAGATTGGGAGATTAGGAGATTAGGAAAGATCGCGACCCGACGAAGTCGGAGGAGCATATTTCTATCCACTATCCTCTATCCACTTTCCTCTGTCCACTTTTTTACCCTTGCCTTTGCTTGTGCTTTGGATTCTTGCAGATAACCCGCACAACCCCTTTTCTTTTTATAATTTTGCAATCCTTACACAATTTTCTTATTGAAGATCTTACTTTCACTTATTCCTCCTTTTTTTCCACTTCTTCTCTGTAAACAATTCTTCCGCGTGTAAGGTCATAGGGGGAAAGTTCCACCCTCACCCTGTCACCTGGTAAAATTCTTATAAAATTTTTGCGAATTTTTCCAGAGATATGTGCCAGAACCTCATGTCCACCTTCTATTTGCACTTTAAACATAGCATTTCCAACTGCCTTTGTCACAATTCCCGTCATCTCAATTTTTTCTTCTTTGTTCATTGCGTCAAAATCTGCGGACTGTCATCAACAAGAGCAACCGTGTGTTCAAAATGAGCAGAAAGAGAACCGTCCTTTGTTCTGGCAGTCCATCCATTTTTATCAAGGTAAACCTCATAAGAACCAGCGGTTATCATTGGCTCTATTGCAAAAACCATTCCATTTTTAAGTTCAGGACCGTCTCCTGGTGTTCCATAATTTAAAATCTGAGGTTCCTCATGCAAGGAGAGCCCTATGCCATGTCCTGTGTATTCTCTAACAACAGAAAACCCATTTTTTGTCGCAAAATTAAAAATTGCCCCTGAAATATCGCCAAGATGATTTCCCGGTCTGAATTTTTCAATTCCCTTATAAAGAGCAGTTTTTGTAACTTCAATCAATCGCATTGCTTGAGATGAAACCTCTCCAATAGGAACTGTTACAGCCATATCTGAATAAAAACCATTTAGAGAAAGTCCCATGTCTATGCTTAAAATATCACCGTTTTGCAAAATATAATCTCCCGGAACACCGTGAACAACCTCATCGTTGACAGATGTGCAGATGCTTGAAGGAAAACCTTTTTCTTTAAATGCGGGCTTAGCACCATTTGAAAAAATAAAATCATCGGCAATTCTTGCAAGGTCTAAAGTTCTTCTTCCAGGAACAACAAAATTCACCAGAACTTCACACATTTTCTTCAAAAGTTTCGCACTTTTTTTAATTGCCTCAATCTCATCCTTTGATTTAATTATTATCATAGCGGGAAATAACTTTCTTTATCTGGGAAAAAATTTCATCAGGTGACCCCTCCCCGCGAATAACCTTAAGCAAATCCTTCTGTCTATAAAAATCCACAAGGGGCTGGGTTTTTGTCCTGTACTGGGAAATTCTTTCCTTAAGGGTCTGTTCATTGTCATCGCTTCTCTGTTTCAATTCACTGCCACACACAGGGCACTTTTTGTCTGAAATTTCATCCAGATACAGATTAAACTCTTTTCCGCAAGAAACACAAGAGTACCTTGCAAGAATTCTTTTAATAACTTCCTGGTCACTCACATCAAGGAAAAAAACACAGGAAATTTTTTTCCCAAATTCATTTAAAAGGTTGTCAAGGGCTTTTGCCTGAGGAACCGTTCTTGGAAAACCATCAAGAATAAAAGAATCCGTATTTTTTATTTCATTCTTTATAATCTCAATCATGGTCTCATCATCCACAAGTTCTCCTCTGTCTAAAAGTTCTTTTACTTTCAGACCAAGAGGTGTTTTTTCTTGAACATTTCTTCTCAAAATATCTCCTGTGCCTATGTAGGGAATGTTTAAGTCATTTGAAAGCCGTTTTGCCTGAGTCCCCTTGCCAGCGCCGGGAATTCCTAAAAAAACAAAAATCCTGCTCATTTTATGTTGAAATATCTGCCTCTGATTCTTCCTTTTTTAAGAAGTCCGTCGTAATGCCTCATTATGAGTTGTGCTTCAATCTGCCCCATTGTATCAAGAGCAACACCAACCACAATCAAAAGAGCAGTCCCCCCAAAATAAAAAGGAAGATTTAATTTTCCTCTTAAAATCATCGGCAAAATTGCAATAAAAACAACAAAAACTGCACCCACAAGAATAATCCTATTCATCACTTCCTTGATTTTCTGTGCGGTCTGCTCGCCAGGTCTGACTCCGGGAATAAACCCCCCTGACTTTTTCAAATTTTCAGCAATTGAATGAGGGTCAAAAGTTATGTAAGTGTAAAAATAACAAAATCCCACAATCAAAATTCCATATACAATCATATAAACAGGATTTCCTGGTTGAAAAAATATCCTTATTTTTTCGGCAATCTGAGTATTCGGGAAAAACTGCATTAAAATTAAAGGAAAATTCATAAAAGCAAGAGCAAAAATAACCGCAATCACTCCTGACTGGTCAACTTTCAGTGGTAGATATGTTCTCTGTCCACCATAGATTTTTCTTCCAACAACCCTCTGTGCATACTGAATTGGAATTCTCCTCTGTGCTTCCTCAACCCATACAGTCAAAGCAAGAATTGCAAGAAGGAAGAGCCCGATGAATAGCAATCCAAAAAAGGAAATTGTTCCTGCTTTAACAAGGTCCAGAGTTCTCTTTAATCCTGCAGGGAAACCCGCAACAATCCCTGTAAAAATTATTAATGAAATTCCATTCCCGATGCCGTTTTCAGTAATCTGTTCACCAAGCCAGACAACAAGCATTGTGCCTGTGATTAAAGTTAGAACTAAAAGAAGTCTGAAGCCAATGCCACTTACAAGAAGAACAGGTTGACCACCTGGGGGTCTCATGCTTTCAATCCAGAAAGTAAAAGCAAAACCCTGAATTCCTGCAATAAGCACTGTTGCGTATCTTGTTATTCGTGTGATTTTCTCTCTGCCAGGAGCCCCTTCCTTTGAAAGTTTTTCAAGATACGGAACTGCTGTCTGTAAAACACTCATAATGATTGAAGCATTTATGTAAGGCATAACCCCAAGAGCAAAAATTGACAGTCTCTTCATTGCTCCACCTGAAAACATGTTTAAAAAGGCAAAGATGTTGTTTGTTTGAGCCTGAAAAAATGCCCTGATTGCATCTGCATTTACACCGGGTAAAGGAATTGCAGTTCCAATTCTGTAAACAGCAAGAATAAAAAAAGTAAAGGCAAGTTTCTTTTTCAAGTCAGAAACTTTGAATATATCAGGAAGATTTTGAATCATCCGAGCTCAACAGTCCCACCGCAGTTTTTTATTTTTTTTAAAGCGCTTTTGCTTATGTGTGCCAGTTTTACTTTCAGGGGCTTTTTAATTTCACCATCGCCAAGAAGTTTCACAGGTTTTTTCCCTTTAACAAGCCCTTTTTCCTTAAGTGTCTCAATCGTAACTAAAGAATTTTCAGAAAAATTTTTTTCAAGAACATCCAGATTTATAATTTCAAATTCTTTTTTAAATTTTGCATTTGAAAAACCTCTTTTGGGGATTCTTCTGATAAGGGGCATCTGCCCGCCTTCAAAGCCCCTGTTAAGCTTTGAACCAGCCCGTGATTTTTCACCTTTTATACCTCTACCACAGTATCTTGTGCCTCTCATTCTCTTTTTATTTTTTCTTGCTCCTTTAAAAGATGGAAGTTCCACAAAACTCATTATTCACCCTTCTCCTCTTTTGAAACTTTTTCTTTTTTCCCTGTAAGTTTTTCATCCGGTCTTTTAAGTTGCAGAAGACCCTTAAATGTTGCAAAACAAACATTCATAATATTTCTTGAACCAATACACTTTGTAAGGACATCGTTTATTCCACAGGCTTCAAGTACAGCACGAACCGGCTGGGATGCAATAATTCCTGTCCCAGGGCGAGCAGGTTTCATCAACACAAAAGACCTGCACTGCCTTCCAATAACCGTGTGAGGAATTGTGGTCCCATGCACATTTATTTTAACCATATTCTGCTCTGCTTTTTTAAATGCTTTATCCAGCGCTATTCTAACATCAGAACCTTTACACTTTGCAACACCCACATGCCCTTCACCGTCACCAACAACACAGATTGCTGTAAATGACATTCTTTTTCCACCTTTTACAACTTTTGAGACACGCGAAATTTTTACTGTCTTTTTTATAAGTTCCTTTTCCTGTGTTTCAAGAATTTCCTCAGCCATCAGAATTTCAATCCTCCTTTCCTTGCAGCATCGCAAACTTTTTTGACAATTCCATGGTATTTGTATCCTGCTCTGTCAAAAACAATTTCCTCAATTCCAAGTTTTTTTGCTCTTTGAGCAATTTCTGCTCCTGCGTCGGAAGCATCCTTTAAAGGTTTTCTTACACCTGTAAGAACCTTTAAATTTCTGTCGTCCATGAGTGTAAGATATACATTTTTGTTGCTTTTCCTTATTACAAGCCTTGGAACTTCAAGAATATCTTTCTTTATCTTTTTCCAGATGTGCTTCTGTCTTCTTTTTCTTTTCAAAACTTTATCTTTCAATTGGCTTCTTTTCATTTGCCTGCTCCTGTGCCACCTATGCCTGCTTTACCTACCTTTTTCCTGATAACTTCATCTGCATATCTTATTCCTTTGCCTTTATATGGTTCAGGTGGTCTTATTTTTCTGATTTCAGCAGCAACCCTACCCAGAAGTTCTTTATTAAAAGATGTCAAAACAAGGGAAGTTTTTTGAGCGGTTGCTTTTATTTCTTTTGGAAGTTCTACTACAACAGGATGGGAATAACCGCAGTTTATTGTCACCTTTGAACCTGAAACTCCAAAACTGTATCCAAGCCCAACAATCTGAAGTTCCTTCTTAAATCCATCTTTTACACCTTTAATCATATTTCTCACAACTGAAGCAGTTGTTCCAAGCATTGCTTTCGCAAAATTTGTGTTTTGCGTTTTTTCAAAAACAATCGCATTATCCTTTTTTATAATTTTCACCACAGGTGCAAAGGTTTTCTCCAGTTCTCCCTGAGGGCCTTTTACTTTGATGGTTACACCATCCCGTGAAATATCCACACTTACGCCCTGCGGAATTTGAATTGGATATCTTGCTAACCTTGACATCTTCTCACCAAATATAACACAAAATCTCTCCCCCCTGTTTTATCTTCTTTGCTTCCTCGCCCTCAAAAACCCCCTTTGGAGTTGAAACAATACAAATTCCAAAGCCATCCATAACAAGGGGAATATCGGAATAGGATGTATAAATTCTTCTACCTGGTTTTGAAATTCTTTTTGCTCCCTTCAAAACAGGCTCTTTGCCATTGTAAGCAGGGAAAATCCTGTAAAAACCCTGTTTGTTGTCTGTAATTTTCTTAAAATTCGTTATAAAACCTTTTTTCTGCATAATTTTCAAAATTTCACCTATGATTTTTGAAGCAGGAAAATCCACATAAGTTTTGCCTCTCAAAACTCCGTTTTTCACAACCACAAGAAAATCTGCTATCGGGTCATGCTTCATTTTTTCTCCTGTCTATAAATCTTTCATTTTTAATTTTTCATTCCTTTAGTTGATAAGTTAAAAAGTTGACAAGTTGATAAGGCAAAATCCCCCCTCTGTTTCTCTCCCCCCCCTCTTAGGGGGGAGATTAAGTAGGGGTTTCTCCCCTCTTGCACTTTTCTACTTGTCATCTCGTCTCCATATCATTTTATTTAGCAAAGCAAGCT
>JAGHAG010000140.1 GCA_021161625.1 Elusimicrobiota bacterium | reverse complement strand
TCCTGTCTTTCGCACAAATGAAACAGGTGCATAAGCACGAAAAAAAAGTAAGAATGTTTCCGGTCCTTTCCCAAAGACAGGATGCTTTTTCAAAATCTCAATTGATGCAAGATATCCCTCAAAACGTGAAACAATGTCTGCCTCTTTTAAATTAAAAATGCTTAAAAATCTTTTCAAAATCTCTTGAAAATTTGAAAACGAAAAAATTAAAATAAAAAATGCAAGAATAAGAGATGCTACCAAAAAAATTTTCAAAACTTTTTTGTTTTTCAAAAAAACAAAAAGAGATAAAATTCCTGCAAAAGTTCCAACCCATGAAGCACGGGAAAGGGTAAAAAATAAGGATAGCAAAAAAATAAAACTAAATGCGATGTATCTTCTTTCAGAAAGAGAAAGATAAAACACAAATGGAATTGTCATTGAGAGAACCCCACCAAAAAAATTGGGATTTCCAAAAGTAGCTGAAATTCTTTGTGGATACTGAAAAACAAATCCTAAAATTGATGATATACCAAGGGATAAAAGAAAGTAATTAAAAATTTTTTTTGTTTTTTGCAAATTCATTTCTTTTACCAGAAGAAAAATACAAAATCCTGAAAAAGTTGAAAGAAAGCCATGAAAGTAATATCTGTAATTTCCAAAAAAACTCAAAATTTTTGAAGGAGAAAAAATTGTGTAAACAAAAAACAAAAAAATCCACAAGTAAACTGGAATTTCCTCTTTTTTAAATAAAAATCTTCCTCTGTAAATGAAAAGAGGAATTGAAAACCAGAAGATGGTTGCCTTGGGCAGAACCCAGATATCGTTTAAAAAGGGAAAAAATATCAGCGGTATCAGAAAAAAGATGGTTCTCAATTTTTACAAAACCCTCTTCTTCCTCATAACAGATGAAATTCTTGCCACAATTATATCAACCCTTCTGTTCCTCTCTCTTTGAGACGGGGTCAGATTTGCCATTGTCACAATTTCTTTCTGAAGGGCTTTAAAATAATCTGCCTTTATCAAAATTTCCTTTCCGCCAAGAATATCAAGTTCATCTCCTTTAAAACCAAATGGAGAAAGGGCATCTGTCCAGTTTGCATTGTGGTCTTTGAAATCTTCGTTCTTTTTTACATTATTAAAAATTTTATTGTATTTGTTTTCAAGCCGTAATCTGTATTCATCTATCTTTATTCTAACAATTGTGTCTCTATCTTCCTTGAACTTGTATTTTTTAAGAAGTTTTTCTCTTTTTTCAAGAACATTCATATCAATTTTTCTTATAGCCATCCTTTTTACTTCATAAAAAAACTTTTGAACTGCGCTTTTTAAAAGTTCCCCTCTTATTTTTAAAAGCGCCTCTTTTGTCTTTTCATCAATGTAAGGTCTCTGGTCAGCATAACCTGAAGAAGAAATTCTATTTGGCGGAAAATATATATTGTTTACCAGAAATTTTGCAATAAATGCAGAACGGGCAACCGAAAGTTCCCACCTTGAGGGGAAATTCTTGTTTTCTTCAAAGGCGTCCGTGTGTCCTTCTACTATCACATCATTGGGATGAGGTCTTACAAAAGCCGCAAGCCCTTGAAGACAATTAAGAACATTTTTATTTATATACGGGTCTCCGCTTTTAAACATCTCCTTCCCGTGCAGAGAAATCACAAGTCCTCTTTCATTGATTTCAAGAGTAACAGATTTTTCCAGATTTTCCCTCTTTACATATTCTTCCATCTTTTTCTTGAGGTTTATAAGTTGAAGTTCATTCATTGCTGCTGCGAGTGCAAACATCATAACGAAAAAAATCAAAAGTTGTGTCATAAGGTCACCGTATGTGGTCATCCAGGGAGGAGATGGGGCTCCTACTGAAATTGATTCATCTGTGTTTGGCTTTCTTGGCATTACTACTTTTGAATGACTTTTTTCTGTCTTTTCTTTGGTGGCAGATATGCCTTTAACTTTGCTTCAATTATTGATGGGATATCACCTTTTTTTGCCGATATAATTCCTTCTATGATTATTTCCTTTACAAGAATTTCATCCTCACTCTTTCTTTTTAATTTACCTGCTATGGGAAGGAAAAAAAGATACGCGGCTATGGCACCATAAAGGGTTGTAAGAAGAGCAACTGCCATTCCTGCGGCAATCTGGGATTGGTCTTCAAGTTTTGCAAGCATCATAATAAGACCCATTATTGTTCCCATCATTCCAAAAGCAGGAGAAAAAGTTCCCATTGTCACAAAAATCTCCTGCCCGACTTTGTGTCTTTCTCTTAAAAAAATTATTTCTGTTTCAAGTTCTTCTCTGATTGTCTCAATGTCCACCCCTGAAAGTAGCAAATTAAAAGCATGCCTCAAAAATGGGTTTTCAATTTTTTTTATATCCTGTTCAATTGCAAGCATACCCATGGTTCTGGATTTTTTCACAAGATTTACAATTGTTTCAATTATATTAAGCGGGTCTTCTTCCTTTTGCATAAAAACTTTTTTTACAATTCCAAAAACCTCAACAAGGGTGTGAAAGGAATAATTTACCATTGTTGCTGCAAAAGTTCCACCAAGAGTGATAAATGCGGATGGCAAATCTAAAAAACCCCTAAACCCCTCTAAACCCGAGCGCTGAAATATAGCAATACCTATGAGAAGCAATCCGGAAATAAATCCAATTACAGTGGTTATATCCATTAAAACCTTATCTCCTTGTCATCTTCTCCAATATCATATTTTTTCATTCTATCTTTTTTTGTTCTTTCAAGCTGTCCAATTTTTTCTTCCTGCTTTTTTATAACGATTTTTAGTTTTTCTGTAAGTTCTTTTGAAGATGCTATTTGTTCCTTCATTTTTTTCATTTCATATTCCCTTTTCTTTATCTCATTTTCCAGTTCTGAAATTCTTTTTTTATATTCGCTTTCGTCAGGTATCTTTGTTTTTAAGGTTTCCATTTGCTTTTTGTATTCCTGAAGTTCTGTATCCCGCCTTTTTATCTCTTCTGCAAGCACATGCTCTTTTTCTTCTGCTTTTGCTTTTAACTCTTCATTTGCTTTTTTAAGTTCTTCAATCTCCTTTGACGATGGAACCCCGCTTAAAGATTTAAGTCCGTATTCAATCTGTGCCTTTAAAACAAGTATTTCTTCGTCCTTTTCTTTTAGTGTTCGGACAAATTCCTTCTCTTTTTCCTTCAATTTATTAACATATTTTTCAATCTCTCTGTTTTGCTTTTCAATAATCTGTGAAAGTTCCTTTATTTTTCTCATGAGTTTTTCAACCTCACCTGCCCCCTTTGATGAAGTTGCTTCAAGAACTTTTATTTTCTCATGCGCCTCTTCAAGGTCTTTTTTGAGTTTTAAGAATCCTTTTTCATTTTCCTGTATTTTTTTATTTGCTTCTTCCAGAAGTTCCTTTAACTGTGAAATTTCCCGATCCTTCTCTTTGATAAGTTGCTCTCTTTCCTCGTCAATTACTTCTCGTGTTTTTGAAAGATTATCTTTTAAAGTTTTTAAATTTTCTTCCTTTTCTTTTATCAGATTTTCAAGTTCTTCTTTTTCCTGCTTTAATCGGGTATTTTCTAATAGAATTTTTTCCTCTCTTGTTTTAAGAGTGTTAAGGGT
>JAGHAG010000137.1 GCA_021161625.1 Elusimicrobiota bacterium | reverse complement strand
TTAACCCCGCCCAGCTCCGCTAAGCGGGGCTGGGTTTTTAACTTTTCACTTTTAACTTTTAATTTGTCATTTTCCTTGTCACTTTATTTTCTTGTCTCCATATCACTTTATCACCTTATCACTTAAAATAACAATTCTTGACACAATTTTAATATTTTGTTAAAAACTGTTGTCTGCCGGGAAAGCGCTGTGAAATTCAGCCGCTGCCCCGCAACGGTAAAAGCCCGAATACCAGCAGACCTTTGAAATCCTCGCGGGAGGAGGAAATGAAAGCCGTCTTTTGACGGTATAAGTTTCCTGCCAAGCCAACCCGTGAGGTTGGCTTTTTTAATGTATAAGTATATATTTTTGTCCATTTTTTTAATTTCATGTGGTAAGACAGCACCTCAAACGAAAAAATCACAAATTCCACAGGTTGTATCACTTTCTCCTGCAATTACAGAAATAATTTATGCAATTGGCGCCGAGGATAATCTTATAGGGATAACAAATCAATGCAACTGGCCACCAGAAGTAAAATTCAAACAAAGAGCAGGAGACTTCTCCTACCCCTCCCTTGAAAAAATTTCAAAACTCAACCCTGATGTAATTCTTGCCGCAGGTCCAGGACAGGAAAAATCCCTGAAAAAACTTGAGGTTCTTGGTTTTAAAGTTATTGTGTTTCATCCTGAAACACTGGAGCAGTTGTATGAAAACATAATTGGCATAGGAAAAATTTTTAAAAAAGAAACTCGGGCAAAAAAACTTGTTCAAAAAATGAAAAAAGAAATTGACTTAATTCCGCAGTGTCCTGCCAGAAAGGTATTTATAGAAATCTGCCATAAACCCCTGATAGGCGCCGGAAAAAACACATTTATAAGCAGTGCCATTGAAAAACTGGGACTTAAAAATATCTGTTCCACATCGCAAAAGTATCCATTTATAAATGCAGAGTGGCTTATTTCAAAAAATCCTGATTACATCATCCTTACAGATGTAGAGAAGTCCGAATTTTTATCCACCTATCCCTATTTTTCAAAAAAAGCACTTATAGAACTAAATCCTGACACAATTGTCCGTCCAGGTCCGAGAATTGTTGAGGGATTATGGGAACTGAGGGGAAAAATCAGGATTCTGGAAGAAAAAAATGAAAAATAAGTTCATAAAGATATTTTTACAGGGAACTGTTATCCTCTTTTTTGTTTTTTTTCTTTCATTTCTTACAGGCGAAAAATTCTCCATCCCTTCAGGAAAAATTTTTGACTTAAGGCTTTTGAGGGTTCTCACAGGATTGATTTGCGGAATTGCTCTTGCCCAGGCAGGTGTTGTTTATCAAATGGTTTTTTCAAATCCTCTTGCCGACCCTTATCTTTTAGGCAGTTCCTCAGGAGCATCCCTCGGTGTTGCACTTCTCGTTGTTTTGAGCATAAAAACGCCTTTCATTTTTCCATTTGTTGCAGGTCTTGGGGCTTTTCTTTCAGTAATCCTTGTTTTGAAAATCTGCGAAAAAACCTTTTCAAAAAATACTCTTATTCTCATCGGAGTTGCCTTAAATTTTTTCTTTTCCGCAATTGTAATTCTCATTGTCTCCTTAAAAAATAAACAGGCTTTTACAATTCTTTATTTTATGATGGGAGACCTCAGTCAAACAAACAGAATTTCTGTAGGAATTGTATCTGTGCTCGTATTTGCTTTAAATTTCTTTATATTCAAAAAGGCAAGAATTTTAAATGGCATTTCTTTTGGTTCTGACATAAGTGCAAATCTTGGAATTGATTTTAAAAAAGAGGCAAAAAAACTTTTAATTTTTTCATCGCTTCTTACAGGTTGCGCTGTTGCAATTTCAGGAACAATCGGCTTTATAGGGCTTATGTCTCCCCACATTGCAAGAAAAATCACAGGCTCTGATGCAAGGTTTCTTCTGCCCGCCGCAGGTATTACTGGGGCATGCCTTCTGGTTCTTTCTGATATGTTCGCAAGGAGAATTCTTTATCCCACAGAAATTCCTGTTGGTGTAATTACTGCAATTCTTGGTGCGCCCTTTTTTCTTTTTCTTTTTTTGAAAAATGATATTAATTAAAAGTCTTTTTGCAGGTTATGGAAATGGATTTGTGCTCAAGGGGATTAACATCTCCTTTGAGGACAATTTTATCTATGCCATTATCGGACCCAATGGTTCGGGAAAAACAACTCTATTTAAAGCAATCCTTTCAGATGTTCCTGATAAAAAAGGAAAGGTGATAATTTCAGGCAGAGAAAATTTAAGCAAAAAGCAAATTTCAAAAATAATTTCATTTGCACCAGCACAATTTAATGATGTTTTTGACTTTACGGTTTGGGAATTTGTTGAAATGGGGATTTTTGTAAAAAAAGAAAACTTCTGGAATAACCAGAAAGATATTCAGGAAATTGATGATGTCCTCAGGGAAATGCAGATAAAAGACATTGCAAATAAAAAAATAAGTGACCTTTCCACAGGAGAAAAACAGATTGCTTTACTTTCCCAGATTATCCTTAAAGACACAAGGGTGATTCTTTTAGACGAACCAACTTCACACCTTGATTTAAAACACAAAAAATTTTTCCTTAAAAAATTTCGTAAGTTAAAAGAATCAGGCAAAATGCTTCTCATAACCTTTCACAATCTAAATGAAGCCCTTAATGTTGCTGACAGATTTGTGCTTTTGAAAAATGGGAAAATTTTTTCAATAACATCGCAATTAAAAGAAGACGAACTTTCCCTACTCTATGAAACAGAAGTGAGAATTATAGAAAAGCAAGGCATTAAAGCAGTAATGATATAAAGTGATATGGAGACAAGGGAATAAAGTGATAAGGTAATAAAGTGACAAGTAAACAAGTAAAAAAGTGCAAGAGATGACAAGCCCCGTTGGATAGAAAACATCC
>JAGHAG010000169.1 GCA_021161625.1 Elusimicrobiota bacterium | reverse complement strand
ACCTACATTTCTTACATTCCTTTATTCTTTTGTTCAACTCATCAATTTCCATATTTCATGCACCATCAAATATTTTTACATTTCGGACAACTTGGTTATATCCGTATTTTTGGGGTGATATTAGCACTCAGTACAGATACATCTCCTCTGGAAGAACAAACAAAATCTTTTGATTTTATCGTTTTGTCTTTTCTTGTCATTTTATAAGTGGTCTCCTCAAGGGTCATTATACACTATATAACAAAGAAAACAAAAAGTCAATTCGTAAAATTTTTAGAAAAAAGTCGTTAATTCATTAAAAGCGAAAAATTTTTAAGAGGTCATTCCTTGAGGCAAAAATTATTGCCATAAGCAAAATTGCAAGACCTATTGTTTGAAGGATATTGTAAGTTTTCTCGGATGGAAATTTTTTCCTTACCATCTCCCAGAGAAAAATTACAATGTGCCCACCATCAAGAAGAGGAATAGGAAAAAGATTTATGAGAAAAAGATTCAGACTTATAAGCCCGAGCAGATTTAAAAAGAAAGAAAATCCCTGATTTGCAGTTTTGCCAATCATGGTCGCAATTCCTATGGGTCCTGAAATCTCTGCTTTTACCTTTTTTCTGACAGCAAGAGAAAGATATCTCAGGGTTAAAAAAGTAAGTCCAACACACTTTGCTGCTGAAAGATATAAGGACCTGGCAAATGGGTACCTTTGCTTTTTATATGAAATCATTATTCCTATTGCCCCTGCTTTTAATTCAGGATTGTACTGGGGTGCAATAAAGAGTGTTTTAATTTCATCTCCTCTTTTTATGACAATTTTCAATTTTTTGCCTGCATTTGGCTGAATTCTTTTTACAAGTTCCTGCCATGTTGAGATTTCCTCATCATTTATTGAAATAATTCTATCCCCAGGAAGAATCCCTGCCTTATGTGCAGGAGTGCCTTTTATAATGTTTCCTGCTATCGGGAGATTTTGAGGATGAGGCACTCCAAAAATCCAGTAAACAGAAAAAAATATAAAAAAAGCAAGGAAAAAATTTGCAACAGGTCCTGCAAGCACAACAAGAATCCTTTCGGATGGGGTTTTTGAAAAAAATTCATCCTCTGTCATCTCTCTTTCGGAAAAGGGATTTTCCCCCTTCATCTTTATATAACCCCCAAGTGGTATAAGAGAGAGGAGATAAGTTGTTTTCCTTTTTATCTTTAAAATTGCTGGGCCAAAACCAAAAGAAAATTTTTCAACAAAAATTTTTAATCTCCTTGCAACAATAAAGTGCCCAAATTCATGAGCAAGAATCACAAGACCAAAGGCAAATACCACATACAAAATCTGCTTTAAGGATTCCATCATACAAACCTCATCGCTTCACTTTTAGCCCATTTTTCTGCTTCAAGAACACCATCAATAGAATATCTAATTTTGGGAGTTTTTGCCAAAACTTTTTCAATGATTTGAGAAATTTTATAAAAAGATATTTTTCCTTTTAAGAAATGTTGAACAGCGGTTTCATTTGCCCCGCATAAAACAGATGGATAAATTCCACCCTTTTTGCCAGCATAAAGAGCAAGAGAAAAGCAGGGATATTTTTCTTCCGGGAACTTTTCAAAAGAGAATTTCAAATTTTTGTAATTTAATTTTTCTGGTAGAAAAGTTTTTTCAGGATATGTCAGGGCATATTTTATAGGGATTTCCATTGTTGGTGGGGAAAGATAGGCAATGGATGAGCCGTCTTTAAATTCCACAATCCCATGCACAATTGCCTCTCTGTGAAGGATGACAGAAATTTTTTCAAAAGGGAAAGAAAAAAGATGGTGGGCTTCAATCACCTCAAGGCCCTTGTTCATCCCTGTTGAAGAGTCAACTGTAATTTTTGCCCCCATTTTCCAGACAGGATGCCTTAAAATAACTTGAGGGGTTATACTCTTTTTATTTGCTCCTGCAATTGCACCACCTGATGAGGTGATTGTAAGTCCTTCGGCTTTGTGTGGGAAATTTTCAAGAATCTGGAAAAGGGCGCTGTGTTCAGAGTCAACAGGAATTATTTTTGCTTCCTCCTTTTTTGCTTCTTTTATTAAAATATCCCCTGCCATAACAATTGCCTCTTTGTTTGCAATCGCAACTGTCTTTTTCAACTTCAATGCCTTATAAATTAACTTTATTGCTGTGCTTCCTGCACTGGCAACAAATAAAATATCAAAATCGTGTTCAAAAATGCGCTCAATTTCGTCAGGAGAGAAAAAAATTTTTTTCTGAGAATAAGGCAATTTTAAATAAGCGTTTCTATCAGTAAGACAGAGTTTTTTTACTCCAAACTCTTCTGCCTGTTTTAAAAGCAGTTTGTAATTTGAGTGGGCGCACAGAATAGAAATTTTTACATCTTTAAGTGTCCTTATGATTTTTAATGTCTGTTTTCCAACAGAACCTGTGGAACCAAGAACGCAAACCTTTTTCATCTAATAAAAAAAACGATGTAATAATAAAGAAACGGTGCTGCAAAAATCAAACTGTCAATCCTGTCGTAAGCACCACCGTGTCCGGGAAAGATTGAACCTGAATCCTTCACAACACCTGCTCTTTTTACCATTGATTCAATAAGGTCTCCTATCTGTCCGAAAACACCTATTATAAAACCCATTATAAGAAGATCCTTTGTTTTGAGAAAATCAAGTTTTGAAAAAAACTGCCATGCAAATGCAAAAATAATTCCACCAAAAAATCCTGCAACAGCCCCAACAATTGTTTTTTTAGGGCTTATAATCCTGGCGAGTTTCTTTTTCCCAAACTTTGTTCCAAATAAAAAGGCAAAAGTGTCAACAATCCACACACCAAAAAGAAGAAAGAAAAAATAGTTTATTCCGCAGGGATGAATATCTCTTAAAAGGATTATATAACTTGCAAACCATGGTATCATAAAAATACCTGCAAGAGAAACTCCAAAGGATTCAAGAAAATATCTTATGTTTTTACTTAAAAGATGGGAAAATAAAATAAGAGCTATTGTCATTGTAAGGACAAATGCAGGGATGCCTTTTTGCGAGGAAAGAAGCATCCGGGGTGTGCGAAGATAGGTTGAAAGAAGGATTAAAAACCCTGTAAAAAGTGAAAGCCCTTTTTTGGGAGAAATTTTAACAGATTTCTGGGCAATCTCATAAAATTCCCACTGAGCAACAAGAGTTATGGATACAATCATAATGAAAAAGGGCAAATTCCCAACCCACGAAATAAATATAACCAGAGGGATTAAAATTACTGCTGTTAAAATTCTTTCAGTCAATTAATATCCTCCAAATCTTCTTTTTCTTCTTTTATAGACAAGAATTGCTTTTGAAAGCGCCTCTTCATCAAAATCAGGCCAGAGAGTTTTTGTAAAGTAAAGTTCAGAATAAGCCCCCTGATACAACAGGAAATTTGAAAGTCGCTTCTCTCCACTTGTTCTTATGATTAAATCAGGGTCGGGAATTTTCGCAGTATCCAGGGAATTTTCAAAGGACTTTTTTAAGTCCCCGATTTTCTTTTTTTTCAAGACCTTTCTTATTGCTCTTATGATTTCATCACGGGCACCATAATTTAAAGCAAGTATCAGAAAAAAATCTCTAAAACCTGAAGTTGCTTTTTTCAAACTTTTGATTTCATTTTGAATATCCTGTGGAAGTTTTTGTATATTTCCGATTGTCAGAAATTTTATTCTGTTTTTTATAAAGGATTCTCTTTCTTTTCTGAGATATTCTTTTAAAAGCGAAAAAAGAAATTTAATTTCTTTCTCATCTCTCTTCCAGTTCTCAGTTGAAAAGGCATAAAGGGTGAGATATTTTATCCCAAACTTCTTTGCTGCTTTAATTGTTCTTCTTACTGCTTGAACCCCATGAATGTGTCCCCTTATCCTTGGAAGACTTTTTTTTAATGCCCATCTGCCATTGCCATCCATTATTATTGCAACATGCTTTGGTGTTTTATAAGAATTAAGTTTCACTTTTTTAACCCCTGCTTAAGTCCTCTTATTTCTGATTTCAATCACTCATTATCTCACTTTCTTTTTTCTTGAAAATCTCATCTATAATTTTTATTTTTTCATCAACAACTTTCTGGACTTCTTTTTCAAGTCGGTATCTGTCATCTTTGGAAATTTCCTTATTCTTTTCCTGTGCTGCAATTTTTTCAAGTTCCTTTCGTCTTAAATTTCTTATGCTTATTTTGTGCTCCTCACAGATATTATGGACAACCTTCAAAAGCTGTTTTCTTGTCTCACCGGTCAGAGGTGGAACCACAATTCTTATGATATTGCCCTGAACCTGAGGATTTAAGCCAATGTTTGCTTTTAGAATTGCATTGGAAATTTGCTGAATGATTGATTTGTCCCATGGATGAATTTCAATTGTCCTTGCATCTCTGACATTTATCGTTGCACAGGATTTTATGGGAACTTCTTTGCCATAATACGGCACCAGAACACCTTCCAGAATTCCAGAAGAAGCACGGGATGTCCTGACCTTAACAAGTTCGCTTTTCAAATTTTCAATAACTTTTGAGGTCGCTTTTTCAAATTCTTTCATACCCACCTCCATTTTTCCCACCAATTTCTGTTTGCAAATTGCGCGAATGATAGCGAATTATACGAATTTCACTTCATTTCATCCATAAATCCCCCCTCTCAATCTCCCCCCTAAAAGGGAGGAGAAACAGTAGGGGGTGTTCTCATTTTCCTTGCCCCATTGGATGTTTTCTATCCAACGGGGCCTGTCATCTTGTCTCCATATCACTTTATTTCCTTGTTACTTTATTTTCTTGTCTCCATATCTCCATATCACTTTATCACCTCGTCACTTAGTCACTTTTTTAGCAGACCAAAGGTCTGCGGCTACATTTCTTCTTAAATAAATTCCAAGCACCAAATCCCAAGCACCAAACAAATTCAAAATCCTAAATCCCAATAACCTAAACTGTTTGGAATTTAGAACATTGGTATTTTGATATTGTTTGGAATTTGTAATTTGGAATTTGGGATTTAACATTTCTTTCTTTCCTCTATCCTCTATCCTCTGT
>JAGHAG010000123.1 GCA_021161625.1 Elusimicrobiota bacterium | reverse complement strand
CCAAAAATTCGAATTGGTAGCCGCAGGATTTATCCTGCGTTTTACACGCAATCTAAAGATTGCGCCTACCATTATTATTCCCTCATTACTCGTTACTCATTACTCATCCCTATTGTCACTGTTTGCTGTTCGCTATCCTCTATCCTCTATCCTCTTTCCACTATTCACTATTCTCTCATTACTCATCCCTTATCTGTTTGCAATTTATAAACAAATACATTTTTTATTTGACATAATTTTAAATTTTTGTAATAAATTTATCAGCGGGGTGGAGCAGTGGAAGCTCGCAAGGCTCATAACCTTGAGGTCGGTGGTTCGAATCCACCCCCCGCCAAAAAAACAGTAATTAGCAATCAGTAGTTAAGGATTAGAAAAAAATTGGAGGAAAGATGGAGTATTTTTTAACCGAAGAACAAAAAGAAATTGTTGAAGTTGCAAAAAGAGTTGCTGAAGAGAAACTAAAGCCCTTAAGAGAAAAAGCAGATGAAGAAGAGTATTTTCCAAGAGAAGTTTATGATGAATTTGCAAAAGCAGACCTCTGCGGTGTTTATATCCCTGAAAAATATGGCGGGCTTGGTTTTGGTGTTTTTGAACTCTGTCTTGTTGTAGAGGAACTCTGCAAAGTTGACGGTTCTCTTGCTCTTCCTCTTGCAGCAACAGCACTTGCAACTTTTCCAATTTTAATGTTCGGCACAGAGGAGCAGAAACAAAAATATATTCCTGATATTGCAAGTGGTAAAAAATTGGCTGCCTTTGCTCTGACAGAACCTGAAGCAGGTTCTGATGCATCTGCAATAAAAACAAGAGCAGATGAAGACGGGGATTCTTTTGTCCTAAACGGAACAAAATGTTTTATAACAAACGGCGGGGATGCTGAAATTTACACAGTCATAGCAAAGACAGACCCTCAAAAAGGTGCGCGTGGGGCAACAGCATTTATCATTGAAAAAGACACTCCCGGTTTTACATTTGGCAAAAAAGAAAAGAAACTCGGCATAAGGTCCTCTTCAACCAGAGAACTCATTTTTACTGACTGTCGCATTCCGAAGGAAAACATGCTTGGGAAAAGAGGCATGGGATTTATTATTGCAATGAAAACATTTGATTGCTCCCGTCCTGGTGTTGCAGCACAGGCTCTTGGAATTGCACAGGGAGCAATGGATGATGCGGTGAGATATGCAAAGCAGAGAATTCAGTTTGGCGCACCCATTTCATCAATTCAGGCAGTCCAGCACATCCTTGCAGATATGGCAACAAAAATTGAAGCAGCAAGAGCACTTGTTTATCAAACAGCAAAAATGATTGATGCAAATCCAAATGGAAAGTTTACAAAAGAGTCCGCAATGTCAAAGCTCTATGCTTCAGATGTTGCCATGGAAGTTACAACAAATGCAATTCAGGTTATGGGTGGATACGGATATATGAAAGAATATCCAATGGAAAAAAGATTCAGGGACGCAAAAATTACCCAGATTTATGAAGGAACAAACCAGATACAGAGAAACGAAATCGCACTTGCTCTGATTAAGGAATATTCATAAAAATGGATGTAATTGTTTGTATAAAGCAGGTTCCTGCCACAACCCAAGTAAAAATAAATCCTGTCACAAACACACTCATCAGAGAAGGGGTTGAATCAATTATAAATCCTTTTGACCTATATGCCATTGAGGAAGGCGTAAGATTAAAAGAAAAATTTGGCGGGAAAGCTACAGTAATTTCAATGGGTCCCCCTCAGGCAGAGGCAGCGCTAAGAGAAGCCATTTCTCTTGGGGTGGATGAGGCAATACTTCTTTCCGACAGAAATTTTGGCGGAAGTGACACTCTTGCAACCTCATACACTCTTGCAAGAGCAATAAAAAGAATTGGGGAATTTGACCTTGTAATTTGCGGTAAACAGGCAATTGACGGGGATACCGCACAGGTTGGCCCTGGAATAGCAGAGGAACTGAAACTCCCCTGTGTTACATATGTCAAAAAAATTTCAGAGGTAAAAGATGGAAAAATGGTTGTTGAAAGGATGATGGAAACAGGCTGGCAGATTGTAGAGATGGAACTTCCAGGTATTATAACAGTTGTTAAAGAGATAAACGAACCGCGCCTTCCGTCTTTACGGGGAAAAATGCGTGCAAGAAAGGCGGAAATCCTCATCTGGAATGCGAGTGACCTTGCCTGCGAGATGGACAGAATCGGGCAGCCCGGTTCACCAACAGTTGTAAAAAGAATTTTTGCTCCACCACAGAAACCTGCTGGAAAAATTCTTCAGGGTGATATAGATGCTGTTAGTCAGGAACTTGCAGATGAACTTAAAAGATTGGGAATAATATAATGGGAATAAAAGTAATTGATGAGAAATGTTCGGGATGTGGGCTTTGTGAAAAAAGTTGCCCCTTTGGTGCAATATCAATAAAAAGCAGGGAAGAAGTTGGGAAACCCCATCCCAAATTCAAAAGAATTGCTGTAATTTCAGAAGTTTGCAACCTTTGTGGCGCCTGTGTTTCTGCCTGTCCTTTTGGAGCAATTGTAATTGAGGTTGAAAAGAAAAAAGAAGAAATTGACCTTTCACAATACAAAGGGGTCTGGGTTGTTGCAGAAATGGAAGAGAGGAGAATTCACGGGGTTACATTTGAACTGTTAAATAAAGGAAGGGAACTTGCTGACAAAAGAAGCACATATCTTGGTTGCGTTATTCTGGGAGAAAATTTAAAGGAAAAAGTCCCTGAATTGATTGAAAGAGGCGCGGACAGGGTTTATGTTTTTGACGACCCGCAACTTAAAAATTTTGTAGATACTTTGTGGGTTGAGGCAATATCAGCGCTTGCCCAGAGGGAAAAACCTGAAATTATTTTGCTTGGGGCAACGACAATTGGAAGGGCAATTGCATCGCGAATTTCAGGAAGATTAAGAACAGGCCTTACTGCTGACTGCACAGGCCTTGACATTGACCAGCAGGGGCATCTTGTTCAGAGGCGACCTGCTTTTGGCGGAAACATAATGGCAGAAATTCTCTGCACAGAAAGAAGACCACAGATGGCAACAGTGAGGCACAAGGTTTTCAAACCTGCCCTGCCTGATAAAGACAGAAAAGGTGAAATTATAGAGGAGAAGCTTCCTGATGGCATTAAACTTAAAACAGGGTTTATTGATTTTGTAAAGGATTTGACACAGACAGTAAATCTTGCCGATGCAGATATAATTGTAACAGGCGGCAGAGGTGTTGGGGGTCCAGATGGCTTTAAAGTCATAGAAGAACTCGCAAGGGCTCTTGGTGGTGCGGTTGGAGCATCCCGTGCAGCAGTTGACGCTGGATGGATTCCTTATTCCCATCAGGTGGGACAGACAGGAAGAACTGTCTGTCCGAAGTTATACATTGCCTGTGGTGTTTCAGGAGCAATTCAGCATCTCGTTGGCATGCAGGCGTCAGATGTAATTGTTGCAATAAACAAAGACCCTCACGCACCAATTTTTAAAGTTGCAACTTTTGGAATTGTCGCAGACCTTTTTGAGGTTATACCCCATCTCATAAAGGCAATTCAAAAAGTAAGAGGACAGTGAAATTTTTAATACTGCTTTTTTTGATTTTTCTTTCATCCTGTTCAACAATTTCAGTCAATAAATCCGAAACATACGACCCCATTTATGCCAGTCATTATTTTGACCTTGCACAGGAAGAATTCAAATCAGGTAATTTTAATGAAACAATAAAACTTTGCGATTTTGCCTTAAAAAATCTTCTGCTTGCAGAAAGGGAAAATCTGAAGACAGAAGAATTAAACTATTATGACCGTCTTACAGATACAATTTGCAGACTTCGCCTTAGGGCTTGCAAAAAATTGTATCAGAAAAAAGAGAATAAAAATTCTGTTTTTCCTCTTGAATATCATGAGAGGGTTGGCAAGTGGCTTGCATATTATACAGGAAATGGGAAAAAGTATCTTGAAAAATGGCTTGAGAGAAGCAAGTACTATTACGAAATGATGAAGGAAATTTTAAAAAAATACAATATGCCTGAAGAACTTGCCTGTGTTCCGATTGTGGAAAGTGGTTCCCATCCTTTTGCTGTTTCTCCGAAAAGGGCGGTAGGGTTGTGGCAGTTTATTCTTCCAACAGGAAAACGCTACGGTCTTGAAAGAAATCACTGGTATGATGAAAGACGCGACCCTGAAAAGTCAACAATTGCTGCCTGCAAAATGCTGAAAAATCTTTACAATGAATTCGGGGACTGGCTTCTTGCTCTTGCTGCCTACAACTGCGGTACTTACAGAGTTAGAAAAGCAATAAAAACCCAGAAAACAAAAAATTTCTGGGACCTTTATCTTCCAAGAGAAACAGAAAATTATGTTGCAAAAATAATTGCTGTTGCGATGATAATGGATGACCCGCTCGCCTTTGGTTTTGACAACGAAAAGGGGGAAAACATTCGGTATGATGTGGTTCAGGTTTATGGACCTGTGGATTTAAAACTTGTTTCAAATTTGATTGATGTAAATCTCAAGGAACTATTGTTTTTGAATCCGGAATTGACAAGGCAGTGCACCCCTCCTGATGTTATTCCGTATCCTTTAAAAATTCCGCAAGGGAAATCTGCAGAGTTTGTTAAAAAATTTTCAAAACTTCCTGCCCGCAAAAAATATCTTTCAAAAAAGCAGCTTCAGGCGAGAAAACACAATGTCATAATTTACCGCGTGCGTCGTGGCGACAATCTCTGGAAAATTGCGAAAAAATATCGGGTTTCTGTGAGAAAGTTAAAGAAGTGGAACAGAATTGCAAGGGCAGACAGAATTTATCCTGGTCAGAAACTGAAAATCTACCGCTAACTTTAAAAACCCAGCCCCGCTTAGCGGAGCTGGGCGGGGTGACAAATTAAAAATGAAAAATGAAAAATCAGTGGTAAGGATTAAGTGGTAAGGATTAAGTGATGGAAAAAATGAAATACTTAATTCTTAAAGTGAGCGAAGCGAACGACTTAATCCTTAAT
>JAGHAG010000184.1 GCA_021161625.1 Elusimicrobiota bacterium | reverse complement strand
GTGTAGTTGAATATGAAATAACAGAGGGGGCTGTTGAGAAAATTAAAATTATGGGAAATAATTTTTCCTCTGGACATTTCTTTCTAAAAAGGGCATAGAAATAAAAAACACACAGCAGATAAAAAGCAATTGCCGGGATTTTAAAAGTTTCAAGGTCTTTTAAAAAAAATGCCCATGGTGTTAAAAGAAGAGGCCAGCCAAGAGAACGGGTTTTAAGCCATATAGTATCAGGAAGTTTCCCAGCAAATTTCTTTGCTGAAAGAATATAATATGAATCATCATTAAAACAACCCACATCTGAAAGATTGTAATTATAAAAATAGCAAATAGCAGAAAAAAACAATACAAGAAATAATAACAATCGTTTCCCTGCCAGCCAATGAAACAATGAACTATTTTTTTTCATTTTTCCAAATTAATATTCTGTGGGTTCTGTTCCACTTATAAAAGGCATCAAAACTGCATCCGGGTCATCAGGAAGTGCCCTTTTTCCTGTTTTGGAATTTATCGGGACAAAGTTTATACCTGTAGGTGCATGAAAATCTCTGGGCGGGATATTTTCGTGGGCTTTTTTCATAAATTTTGTCCATATTGGCACTGCCATAACCGCACCTGATTTTCTCTTGCCAAGTGAAATGTTTTCACGGTATCCTGTCCAAACCCCGCAGACAATGTCAGGGGTAAAGCCAATAAACCATGCATCTGTAAAATTGTTTGTTGTGCCTGTTTTCCCTGCACGGGCTCTTCCAAGATATTTTGTATACCATCCTGTTCCTCTTTCCGCTACATTTTGAAGAAGCCAGTTCATTATGTATGCTGTCTGAGATGACAGACACTTACGGGGTTGAGGTGAATTTACTTCCAGAATGTTTCCAGAGGCATCTTCTATCTTCAAAATTGCATAAGGTTCAAGCATAACTCCTTCATTTGCAATTATTCCAAATGCCCTTGTCATTTCAAGAAGCGTAACCTCACAGGCACCAAGAGTTAATGAGGGAATTGGAAGAAGTTCCTCTTTAATTCCCATCCTGCGGGCATATTCAACCACAAGTTGAGGAGTTATTTTCAAAATCAAATCCACTGCACACAGATTTCTTGAATAGGTCAAAGCATCTACAAGAAGCATCTCGCCTCTGTAATCTCCCTCATAATTTGAAGGTATCCATATTTTTTCAGGTGGAATATGCAGAATAAATTCAGGGTCAAGGTCGGATAAATCCGTTGTTCTGGAAAGAAGCCTCCACTTTATTCCTTCCTGAAAAAAAGCAACTGGCTCATCTTTCAGTTTGCTTACAACCGTATAGCCATTGTCAATTGCGGCTGTGTATGTAAAAAGTTTAAAAGCACTTCCGGGCTGTCTTTTTGCCTGAACAGCACAGTTAAACTGCGATTTTGAAAAATCCCTGCCACCCACCATTGCAAGAATTTCACCTGTCTCAACTTCCATGGCAAGCAATGAGCCTTCAATATAGGGAGTAATACTTGCGTTTCCTTCCTCGTCGTATTCCACTGTAAATAATTCCTTGTCTTTTAATTCCCCCTTTTCGTATTTTTCTATTTTCTCCTCATCAAATTTTCTTAAATGCTCCTCAAGGGCTTCCTCTGCTGCAATCTGCATATCCAGATCAAGCGTGGTGTAAACATTTAAACCTGCTTTGTAAATTGCATTGTATCCGTATTTCTTTTCAAGATATTGCCGTATGTATTCCTTGAAGTAACTTGCAACCTCTTTCCTTTCTGATTTTGGAATAATTATTATCGGAGTGGAATTTGCCTCAATGTATTGTTTTTCATCAATCATATCCTCTTCAAGCATCCTTGAAAGAACGAGCTGTCTTCTTCTATAAGCTTTTTTAAGGGAATTTAAAGGAGAATACTTGTTGGGGGCTTTGGGCAATCCTGCCAGAAGCGCACATTCCGCAAGATTTAAGTCCTTTACATCCTTGTTAAAATAAAATCTGCTTGCAGAAGCAATTCCATAGCAACCATGTCCAAAATAAATCTGGTTGAGATAAAACTGAAGAATCTCCTGCTTTGAATACTTTTTTTCAAGTTGAAATGCAAGAATTACCTCTCTGATTTTCCTTGCAAAAGTTCTTTCGTATGTAAGGAACATTACTTTTGCAAGCTGCTGTGTAATTGTGCTTGCACCCTGAGCAATTCTTCCTTCTTTTATGTTTACAAAAATTGCTTTCAAAATTCTTTTCGGATAAATTCCCCAGTGTTTGAAGAAATTTACATCCTCAATTGCAAGAACAGCGTTCTGCAAATTCACCGGAATTTCAGAAATAGGAATTAAAGTTCTTCTTTCAACAAAAAACTGCCCAAACTCTTTTCCGTTTCTGTCAAAAAGATGAGTGATTATAGGGGGAGTGTATTGCTCAAGTTTGCGAATATCAGGCAAATCTTTTGTAAAGTATTTAAGGATGAGAAATCCACAAAACCACAGAATCAGAAGAAGCAGAAATGCTTTTGCATAAAAAACAAATTTCTTTTTCAATCTAAGCATTCCGACAATACTTTTGAGTAAGTTCTTTCAACCTCTGTGCCTGCTTGAATAAAAGCGAAAAATCCTTTAACTTCCACCTCCAGTTGCCCCTGCCTGAACCGGGTCTGTTGAATCTTGCTTTTGAGGAAAGTCCAAGAATATCCTGAACCGGGAAAATTGAAAGAAACGCACGCGATTTCATTGCAAGTTCTATTAAATTCCAGTTGATTTGTTTTTCTGAAAATTCAATTTTATTTTCTGCAAGATACTTTTTTACTCTTTCTTTTTGTCTTTTGGGCAGGGTTCTCCACCAGCCTGCTGTGGTATCGTTGTCATGTGTGCCAGTATAAACGACGGAATTTTTATCAAAATTGTCCGGGAGATGAATATTTTTTCTATTCTTTGAAAAGGCAAAGTGCAAAACTTTCATACCAGGAAAACCAAGTTTTTTTCTGAAATTTCTGACTGTGGGCGGAATATACCCAAGGTCTTCTGCTATTACAGGAAGGCTGCCAAGTTTCTTTTTAAGGGTTTTGAATAGTTCAATACCCGGGGCTTTTATCCATTTTCCAGCAAGTGCGGTTTTATTTTTTGCAGGAATTCTCCAGTAAGCACAAAAACCCCTGAAATGGTCTATTCTTATCATGTCATAGAGTTTGAGACAATGACGAAATCTCATCTGCCACCATAAAAAATTGCTTTTTCTCATTTCTTTCCAGTTGTAAATTGGATTTCCCCATCTCTGACCTGTTCGGCTGAAGTAATCCGGGGGAACTCCTGAAACAAAAAGAGGTAACCCCTTCTTATTTAAAAGAAAAAGTTTTCTGTGTGCCCAGACATCAGCAGAATCAAAAGAAAGGAAAATCGGAATATCCCCTATTATTTTTATCCCTCTTTTATTTGCGTAATCTTTTAAAGAAAACCACTGGGAATAAAAAAGCCACTGTTTGAATTTTTGAAATAAAATTTCGTCTGAAAATCTTTCTCTGAATTCTTTAATTGCTATTTCATCCCTGTCTCTGAATTTCACAGGCCAGTTTATCCAGATTTTTTTAAACCTCTTTTTTAGAACCACAAAATCAGAATAATCATCAAGCCAGAATGAATTTTCTTTTAAAAAAACTCTAAAACTTCTGTCAGGTTTGAAATTTTTAAACGCTTTTTTAAAAATCGCTTCTTTGAATTTGTAAACTTTTTTAAAATTCACCCTTTCAGAATCTTTCAACCAACCAGGGGCTGATATTTTTTTCTTTAAAAGTTTTCTTTTTAAAAGAGCATCTGTGTTAATGAGAAGGGTGTTGCCTGCAAAAGAAGAAATGCAGTTGTAGGGAGAGCCAGAAAAAGTCTCATTTACAGGTAACACCTGCCAGAATTTCTGTCTGCTTTTTTTCAAAAAATCAACAAATCTGTATGCGGCTTTTCCCAAATCGCCAATGCCATAATCAGAAGGAAGCGCGGTTATGTGAAGAAGTAAGCCACTTGATTTTGACTTTCTCATCAGAAAAGTTTATAAAAACTGCTGATTAAAAAACCAAAAAATATTGTGCCTGCAAGAGTTGCAACCCATCCGGTAAAAATCTGTGCCAGTTTTTTGTAGCTTACAGTTCTTGTGCTTTTTACAAGCCCAACGCCAAAAACAGCGCCGACAATTGCCTGAGATGAAGAAACAGGAACACCAATTTCTGCAAAAATATGCAGAAGAATTGCACCGCTTAAAATAGAAACAAGAGCACTGAAGGGTTCAAGAACCGTAATTCCTGTGCCTACGGTCTGCATGACATTTTTGGAATATGTAACAACTCCAAAAGCAATTGCCAGACCACCCAGAATTTTCGCATTGAGGGGAGATATTAACCCTGCTCCAACATAACTTCCAACAATGTTTGCAAGATTATTGGCACCCAGAGAATACGCTCCATAGCAGCCGATTAAAATCGCTGCGATTTTTATTGTGAGGTTCAGGACGACAAGATTTTTTATTCTGCTTGCCCACAAATACGAAAGAAGATGATACAGAATAAAAGCCATAATTGCTGCCCCTATCGGGGTAATAATCCAGCAGATAACTGACTTCCAGACCTTTGCCATGGAAACCGCCCTTCCAAAAGCAAGGCTTACCCCTATGAGAGAGCCAACTATGGAATGAGAGGAAGATGCAGGAATTTTAAGATAACTCATCAGGTTCATCATAATAGCAGCACACAGAGTTGCGATAAAAACCTCCACCCATCCTGTTGTGGCAGTCATCTGACCAATCTGCGCAAAACACTTATCTCCTTCAATAAGAGAACCGAGAATAACAAAAACAGCAGTAAGAACCACAGCACCCCTGTAACTGATAATGCCAGAATATGCCTGAGGGCCGAATACATTCGCGGCATCATTTGAGCCAAGACCCCATCCAAGATAAATACCGGGCAAAAATTTTATCATTTTTTATACCTGATACTTTACAATAAAAATATCAAGATTATCAGCAGCGTCTTCAATCACATCTGAAACTTCAACAATGTGAAACACAAATTGTCTCAGGTGAATTTTTCTTGCAAGGTCCAGTTTTGATGAAAAAATATCCCTTGTAAGATGCCACTCAACTGTATCCGCCTCCTCTTCAAAAGTATTAACATTTTTAATATTCCTCTTTACAACTTCGTAATCTTCAAACATTGAGACAATGGCTTCCTTATACGGACTGAAAGTTTTGACAGTTGCCTGGAGAAGTTCATTAAATTTTTCTATAAACTCTTCAGGAACCTCTGGTCTCTGGGTCAAAAAGAAATCGCAGCAGGACTCACTCCTGTCTGCAATTTTGTCCTGCTGGGCAACAAATCCTATTAAATCCTCTCTAAAAGCAGGGAGAAATGCACCCTTGTGGAGTTTTTCAATTATTTCTCTTCTTAAACTGTCTGCTTCTTCTTCAACCAGATGTGTTTGATATCCGCTTTCCTTTGCCTCTTTAATTTTACCGTCCAGATAAAATTTGACCGAATCCTGCATGCTGTTCAGGACAATGCTTACTTTTTCAAGGTGCATCATAATCAGTTTTTTAACTTCTTTTTCCTTTTTTCTTCCAAACATAATTTACCTCCGCTTTTTTATTTTCTGCATTATACAAAATCTGCCTTTTAAAGTGAAATAACATAGTGATGGAAAATTATGCAAATTTTTTCTAAAATAAAATAAACGTATGGGTAATGTAGCAAAATTTTTTGTGATTTTAGGAATTGTCTTTATCCTGATT
This sequence comes from Elusimicrobiota bacterium, assembly GCA_021161625.1. Classification (GTDB taxonomy): domain Bacteria; phylum CG03; class CG03; order CG03; family CG03; genus JAGHAG01. Next base: position 3,368 of record JAGHAG010000184.1, on the reverse strand, counting down.
GGTTTACTTTTGTTCGTTGTTCCAAAAGTTCCTTTCCTTGGAAAATTACCCGGTGATATTTACATAAAAAAGGAAAATTTCACCTTTTACTTTCCCATTACAACCTGTATAGTTTTAAGTATCCTTTTTTCGCTGATACTGAGTTTTTTCAGATAATCACGGAACCGGAGTAGAGAAATCATTGACATTTCCAAAAAAGCGATTATTTCCCTGAAAAAGTTTCTTATCTGTAAGAATCGCTATTTCATTTGCAAGAAAAGTGTTATCCTCAAGAACCACACTTCCATATAAGAATTTCAGGGCAGTTTTGTTTTTGCTTATGAGATTGCTTTTAACAGAAACCCCACCGCCAGAAATGTTTAACCCGATTTTGCACCGGGTTATTATGGAAAGGGAAATATCTAAAATTCCATTCTCAAAAACAGAAATTCCATTCTCAGAATCTAAAATTCTTGATTTTTTGAAAACAAGATGGGAATTCCCTCTGAGAGAAATCCCCTTCTGGATATTTTCAAAAATTGTATTTTCAATCTGAACAAAACTTTTATCAAAAAGATTTATTCCGTTTGAATTCTTGAAATTAGCACCTCCAATTTTTCCCTGCCCTTCCTTTGTAAAAATGATTGCCCCGCCCCCTTCACTCAAAAAAACCGTTTCTTCCCCATCTTCAACACGAATGTCCCCTTCCACAATAATGTCAACAAGACCTGAATTTGTAATTTCCACATCCTGCCCCTGAATATTGGCAAAATAATTAAAATCTTCTTTTGATTGATTAAAAACAACCTTTGTGCCGTCTTTTATGTAAAGGCAAACATCCTTTTTGACAAAGATATCTCCCTCAAGAACAACCTCGCCTTCCCATACCTCACTTTCATATAAAACCCCTTTTGTGGTGGGGTTTTTGGTTGCAACAAATTCTGAATTTCGGACGTTTTTTAGAAAATTATTTTTTTCTTCATCCACCCTTGCATTTATATCCTTCAAAACTGCGTTCTCGTTTTCTGCAAAAACATTGTTTGCTATAAAAACAGATGTCATTGGTGAACAAAAAATTCCTGTGATGTTTTTTGAAAAACTGTTTTCAGAAATGTCAGCAAAGGCGCTCTCTTTTAAAAAGACCCCTGTTTTGTTTTCAAAAAATCTGCTTGCTCTTAAATTCACTCCCGATTTTTCTTCACCTAAAAAAGCAACTTTATTTTTTTCAAATGTGCTTTCATAAATTTCAGCTTTTGAAGAGTTCAAAGCCCCTAAGGAGATGCGACAATTGGCAAATCTGCAATTTTTTAAGTTTACATTTGCATTATCATAGATAAGAATACCATAATTGCAATTCTTAAATTTTGTGTTTTCAAAAGTTCCTTGCGAAACTTCCATTAAAACAACTGCCTGATTTGTATCTTCAAAACTTGTATCTTTAAATAAAGTTTTGTTATCACTTACAAGATAAAAAACCTTTTCCCCACCAGAAACAGAAAACCCCTTAACAATTGAATTTTCAGACCCTGCCAGAATAAATCCACCAAAATTGTTTGACGGGAAAAGTGCAACTTTTCTGTCAGAAGTGCCGTTTATATAAATTCTTCCCTTTACAATAATTTCACACTTTTTATTATCTGTAAGAGGGATTTCTTCAGTTTGAGTTTTTATTTTGTAGGTATAGTTTAAAGCAGAATAGGTTGAAATATAAATCTTTGTCCCGGGCTCTATCCTCAGAACACCCCCGTATGGAACGACGAAATCCCTTGAAATTTCAACAAATCCATTCCATACATAATCCGCTTTTTTGGGCTTTATTTTTTCTATCTCAACTGGTCTTATGCTTTCAATGTTTGTCTGGTTGTTGTAAATTTTATTCTCTTTTAAATTCCACTGTGAAGCATCCTTTAATCTAAGCCCCACTTTATTATCTGTAATAATGCTCTTTTGAAGTTCCAGTGTTCCGTGATGTTTTGAGAGAATGCCATTTATTTTATTTTCTGAAATTCTGCAACCTTCCACTTTAATCCTTCCGCCGTCATAAATTTCAACACCTGAAACTACATTTCTCAAAATTTTTGAATTTTCAACAACCACACCTGCACTGTTTGCAGCAATTACTCCAATTGCACAGTTGGAAATTCTCATGTGTTTTAAAATTCCCTGGGAATTATCTCCTAAAAGAACCCCGAAAAAAGCATTTTCCACTTTTGTATTTTCAAGATAAATTTTTCCATCTCCCACAACAGCAATGCCACCCCATCTGATGCCTGAAACACCTTTTTCAAAATATCTTCCCAGAAAAACAGGAAGCTCATAACTTCCCTCAACCACAAGTTCCCCTTCAACAATCAAAGTTGGTTTTTTATCAATGGCAACATTTATCTGTCTTTTTCCTATTTTTTTCAGAATTTTAAACGAACTTCTTTCATCTCCAATTATAAATTTTGCTCCTGGAAGGATGCGAACCCTTACTCCCCTATTTATGTGACAGTCCCCAAGCAGATAAATGTCTCCTTTAAAAACCACATCCTTTGTAACTTCTGACGGGAGAACAAAATATGAAAAAAGTAATTTTGAATATGCAAAGAGAAAAAAAATCGTCCAGAATTTATTTCTTGTAATAGTCAAGGGTCGTTGCTCCAAAAGTTTTACTTCTATAGGGCTGTTTTGCCATACGGGATTTTGTCCTGGAATACTTCTGCAGGATTACAATACCCTTATCTGATGCAATCCTCAAAACTTTATCAATAAAATCCTCTGGAAGTTCCAGTTTAAAAGGTGGTCCTACAAAAATAACATCAAACTTTTCGTCAATCCTTTCAATAAATGAAAAAACATCTTCGTAAAAGATTTTGAATTTTTCTTCCTCAATGCCAATTCTTTTAAGGTTCTCCTTCAATGTTTTTATAACAGTTGAATTTGATTCAACAAACACGCAAGAAGAAGCCCCCCGTGAAAGGGCTTCAATTCCAACAGAACCCGTGCCTGAAAAAAGGTCAAGAAATTTTGCCCCTTTTATTACTGGCTTTAAAATATCAAACATTGATTTTTTGCAGATACCTGTAAGGGGTCTTACATCCTCATCTTTTGGTGTAAAAATTTTTCTTCTTTTATAAATCCCTGCAATAACACTCAAATGTGATTTTTTCTTTCTTTTCATTTTTCATTCTTCCCTCTGTCCTCTTTCCTCTATCCACTTTCCTCTTTTTAGCAGACCAAAGGTCTCGAACTACATTGCGAGTGGTTCTGGCAGGCAGGGCTCTGGGAGCGAGGAATTTTGCAATAAGTCCGCAGCGGACGGAGAGTGAGCCATCTCACGCGAGCGTCCCTGACGCCAGAACCACGAGCAACAAACATTACAAATCCTAAATCCCAATAACCTAAGG
>JAGHAG010000020.1 GCA_021161625.1 Elusimicrobiota bacterium | reverse complement strand
GGATTGTCATTTTGCATTTTGTCCCGTATTTTACGGGATTGAATTTTAAATTGAAAAAATGATATGGAGACAAGAAAGTAAAGTGACAAGAAAATAAAGTGATATGGAGACAAAGATTGTAGCGGTCGTACTATGAGACAAAATTCACATTGCTTTTTTTTTGCTTTCAGATTATAATATATTATGAGTGCAATAAAACAATCTAAAAGGAGGTTTGACAGGTTTAAAAACATCGTTTTGATAGATATTTTTCTTCCGGGAACATTTAAACCAAGGGCAAGGGGATGTCTTACTGATATCAGTGTGGGTGGTGCAGGTTTTGAGTGCACGGAAAAATTTGAACCTGGCGAGCGTCTTGATTTAGCAATAACCCTTAAAAGTGGAAAAGAATATGTTTTTGAAGGGGTTATTCGTAGAGTTGCCCGTTCAACAGGAACCTATTCCTATGGTATAGAGTTTTTGGAAAAGGGATTCTTTAAAAGATTTCTTATAAAGAGATTTATAAAAAAACTTCTTAAAGAGCAGGCAGGATAATGTGAAATATCTTTATGCACCGTGGAGAGACAGGTATTTTTCAAAAAAAACCAAAAGATGTATATTCTGTAAACCTGACAGAACAACAAAAAAACTGATTTTTCTTAAAGGAAAATATTCTTTCTGCCTTGTAAATCTCTATCCTTACACAACAGCGCATGTTATGGTGGCACCATTCAGACATATTTCAAAAGTAGAACAGTTGAAAAAAGAAGAAATCCTTGAAATATGGGATTTTGCAAAAAAAATTTCTCAAGCATTTTATAAACTCTTTAAATGTCAGGGAATAAACTTTGGAATAAATCAGGGTTCAGTTTCAGGCGCAGGATTTGAAAAACACATTCATTTGCACATTGTTGCAAGATGGAAGGGAGATGTTAATTTTATGACCTCAGTTTCAGGGGCAAGGGTTGTTTCATCAGACCCTGTTAAGATAAGCGAGCAATTAAAAAAGTATTTTAAAAATAAAAAATGAGGGTTGTTTTTCTCTCCTCAGAAGTTTCCCCATTTTCAAAGACAGGCGGTCTTGCTGATGTTTCAGGGACACTCCCCAAAATTCTTGTAAGAAACAGAGTAAAGGTTTTTGTATTTTCACCATATTACAGACAGGTTAAGGGGAATTTTTCTTTTGTAAAAAGTTCCTCTCTTACATTGAAAGAATATACTTTAAAATTTGAAATTTTTGAAAAGAAAGAAAAAGGTGTGAGATTTTTTTTTATAAGACAGAAAAAATTTTTTGACAGGGACGGGATTTATGGAAACAGCAGAGGTGATTTTCCTGACAATGGTTTGAGATTTATTTTTTTTCAGAAGGCAGTCTTGCACAGCGTAAAAGAATTAAAAATAAAACCTGATGTGTTTCACTTAAATGACTGGCAGACATCTTTAATCCCTGTGTTGAAAAAAAATGATTTTGCAAGTATTCCATCTGTGCTTACAATTCACAATCTTGCTTATCAGGGAGAATTCAGTGCAAGTTTTGCACCTTATGCTGATTTGAAGTTTGAAGAACTTCCCCATGGAAGATTTAATTTTCTTATGCTTGGAATTTTGAACTGCGACTTTATTACAACGGTCAGTCCTAATTATGCAAAAGAAATTCTTACAGAAAAATTTGGTTGCGGACTGGAAGGTATTTTAAGAAAAAGAAAAAACAAAATAAGAGGAATTCTTAATGGAATTGATTATTCAGTGTGGAATCCTGAAAAGGATAAATTTATTTCACACAGATATTCGGCAAAAGACATTTCAGGAAAGAAAAAGTGCAAGGCAGAACTTTTAAAATTCTGCAAAATTCCCCATAAAAAAAGCATGCTTGCCTCTTTTGTAGGCAGATTTGCCGAACAAAAAGGCGTTGAAATAATTGCAGAGGCACTCCCGATTATTTTGAAGAAGGGCATTTCTTTTGTAATGTTAGCAGATGGTGAGGGCCCCTGGAAAGAGAAATTTTTAAAGATACAGAAAAAATTTCAGAATAGATTTTCTCTTAATTTTATCTTTGACGAAAAACTTGCTCACAGAATTTATGCTGGCAGTGACATTTTTTTAATGCCATCTCGTTTTGAACCCTGTGGACTGGGGCAGATGATTGCTCTAAGTTATGGAACGGTGCCTGTTGTAACTCCTGTTGGAGGGCTTAAGGATACTGTGAAACCATATAATTTTCGCAAAAAAACAGGGACAGGATTTTTTCTAAAGAGATATTCATCACAATCCCTTGTTGAGGCAGTTCTTGAAGCAAATAGATGTTTCAAAAGCGCACATGATTGGGAAAAACTTGTTAAAAGGGCAATCACACAGAATTTTTCATGGGATAAATCAGCACAGAAGTATATCACAATTTACAAAAAATTGTTAAAATAACAAAAAGGAGGATTGGTGCTTGATATTGGAATTTCAACAGGACTTTTTTATCATAGAAGAATAAATTTTTATTTACCCAAAATAAAATCAGCAGGTTTTAAGGCAATTGAGTTGTGGGTTGGCGCATCAAAATGGGGCAAGGAAACGCATTTTGACTATAACAAAGCAGAGGAAGTTGAGGAGATAAAAAGAGATTTAAGGGTTCTTTCTTTGAATGTTGTTTCCCTGAATGCACCATTCAGTGAGTTGCTTGACATTTCATCAATGGATGAGATGCAGAGGAGCATTGCTGTTGCTGAAATAAAAAAGACAATTTCACTTTGTGAATTTTTTAATGCAGAATATATTGTTATTCATCCGTCTGTAAAAACCTTTCCTCTGACAGACATAGATACTGTCAAGAAGAAAATTCAGGCAGTCAGAAAAAGTTTAAACGAAATCCTTGAAAATGCCATGCTTCACAATGTAAAAGTTGCCTGTGAAAATCCTTCGCCTCATCTGCTCGGCGGATGGGCAAAAGATTTGCTCACACTAATTGACAGGTTTCCGAAAGAATATCTTGGGGTGTGTTTTGATGTGGGGCATGCAAATCTTATAGGAAATCCAGTTGATTTTTTAAAAGAAATTGCAGACCGTCTTTTTACACTGCATGTTTCCGACAACAACAGCACATATTCCGCACACCTGCCCCCTGGAGATGGCAATATTGACTGGATGGAATTTGTAAAAGCACTTAAAGAGATAAATTTTAAAAATTGTTTTATGCTGGAAGTTCTTGGTGGAGCAAGATTTGATGATATTGACGAGGTTTTAAAAAAATCCTACAAAAGAGCAGACGAAATTCTGAAAAAGGCGGATTTATGAAGATAGGCATAATGTCAGATTCTCATGAAAATATGCCAGCCATTGCAAAAGCTCTTGAAATTTTTAAGCAAAATGAGGTAGAGGTTGTTCTGCATGCAGGTGATATAATTTCACCTATAACCTATAAGGAATTTTCAAAATTTCCATTTAGATATTATTTTGTTTTTGGAAACAATGATGGAGAGAAGGAATTTTTAAAGGAAAAATTTAAAGAAATAGCACAATTCAACAAATTCCTTGATATTGAAATTGGCGGAAGAAAAATTTTTATGGTTCACGAGCCTGATTTTATTGAAAGTATCGCTGAAAAAGGCGTTTATGATGTTGTTATATACGGTCACACCCATATTGTTGACATAAGAAAAATGGGAAAAACCCTTATCATAAACCCTGGTGAAACAGGGGGATGGCTTAAAGGAAGAAAAAGTATAGTTGTTTTAGAAACTCAGGATTTAAGCTGGCAGATTATAGATATCTAACACTATGAATGCAATTGTAAGATTATTTCTGGCACATTTTATTGCAGATTTTCCTTTGCAATTTGATGAAATTTTTGTTTTAAAAAAGAAGAGTTATTTTGGCTGTCTTTTGCACGCTTTAATTCATGCTTTTATCGTTGTCCTGTTTTTTTTTGGCAATTTAGGGGATTTTTCATTCTGGCTTTATGTTATTCTTCTTATAATTGTCCATTCTCTGCAGGACTGGGGTAAGGTTAGATTATGGGTAAAACCTGAAGATGATAAAATTTCCTATTTTCTTCTGGACCAATTTTTTCATTATCTTTACATTTTTGCTGTCAGGTTTTTTCCTTTTTCAAAAGATGTTACCTACTATGGAAAACTTCTCCCTGCAGATGTCCTTATTTATTACAACGATATGGGTTTTATCACAACGCTTGCAGGAGTTGTTCTGGCAGGATGGGGTGGAAGCGTGATGCTTTATTATCTGGACAAAAGTATTTATAGACTTGAAGTTGAAACATTAAACAGATTTGAGAGAAGTTATGGGGTCGTTGAAAGGGGGCTGGTTGCCTTCTTCATTGTGAAAGGGGGAATATTTTATGTTTTTATTCCCTTTCTTTTTTTAATTCGGCTTTCAGGTTTAAAAAACCAGCCTCTTTATAGAGGAATTCTTTCCCTTGTTTTTGCTTCTATTGTGGGTGTTTTTACATCACAGGTAATTTTGTATTTAGGGTATTCCATTTGAGGAATTGTTTTCAGAAAATTTACAGGGTTGTTTCTGAAATACCAGAGGGGAGTGTTCTTACTTACAAGGAAGTTGCAATAAAAGCAAAAATAAAAGACGGATGGCGAGTTGTGGGAATGGCGTTAAAGAAAAACAAAAAACCTCTTATAATTCCCTGCCACAGAGTTATAAAAAGCGATGGCAGCATAGGTGGATATTCAGGAGGTATTAAAAAAAAGATAAAATTGCTAAAATCAGAAGGGTTGAAAATTGTAAAGAAAAAGGGAAAATGGATGGTAAAAAAATGAGGATTAAGAAAGTTTTAATTTATTTTTCATTTTTCATTTTTCATTTTTCATTTGTTTATGCACAATCCCCTGAAATAGAAAAGTTTTTTAATTCTGCTGCTGAGAAGTATCTTAACAAGGACTGGGAAGGGAGCATCTCTGATTTGAAAAAGGTTATAAAACTGGATCCAGGGAATTTAAGAGCGCTTTCTCTCTTGAGCAGGTCTCTTATAAATTATGCACAGGATTTGAGAAAGAAAGGACAGCTTGAAGAGGCACTTGGATTTGTTGACGAAGCAATAAAGTATTCACCTGATTTTGTAGAGGCACTCAATATGAAAGAGGAACTGAAAAAAGAAATTGAAAAACAGAGAGAAAGTTATATAGAGGAAAAGAAGAGAAGGGAATACGAAGCGCGCCGTAGAAAAGAGGAAGAGGAACAGAGAAAAAAAATGCAGCAAGAATATGCAAAAAAACTTGAAGCAGAAAGAAGGCAGAGAGAGGAAAGGGAAAAGAAGTTAAGAGAAGAGATGGAAAAGTATAAAAAAGAAGTTGAAGCCAGAAAAGAGGAGGTTGCTCTTTTGAGAAAACAGATGAAGATGATAGCAACCAACTGGCTTATAACTTTTTCAATAGCGGTTTTAGTTGTGATTATTGCAAATTATTTGATTTCTTCAAAAATCATTTCAAGCCTCACATACAGAATGAGAAGAGAAATTGCGGAAAGCGGGGATAAAATAGCGGAACTTATGAACGAAGTTTCCAGAAGAGGCAATGTTTCAGAACAATTAAAAGCATTAAAGGAACAGAACGAGGAACTTATGAGAAAACTTGCCGAAGCAAAAAGTCCGGTTGAAGAAAAACTTGCTCAACAAATAGACGGTCTTATTGGTGTTATAGAAAAATCTGCAGGCAAGGGGACAGAGGAGCTTGAAAGAGTGGAATTTGATGAAGAAAAACCAAGAAAAATCATAACAGATATTTCTTCTCAAAACAGGGCAAGAGCAAAAAGCATTGAGGCAATTGCAAAAACCATAAATGAACCCTCTCTTGCAGCGCGGCTTATTGCCCCTTTTCTGGATGATAGCAACAATCGTGTAAAGGCAACTGCCTGTGTGCACATGTTTAAATATGATTCGGTTACAGCAGAGAGGAAACTCAAAGAAATGGTGGACTCTGACGACAGGTGGATGAGGGCATCTGCTGCTTGGGCATGCGGAGAAATTGCCGATCTTTCGGTTATGAGTTTCCTTGAAATTTTGATTGAAGACCTTGATGCGTTTGTAAGAGATTCAGCACTGAGGGCTTGTAAAAAAGCAGAGGAAATTTTAAAGGCAAAATTTCCTGCAACTCTTCGGGTAAAAGTGCAGAGGAAACTGAAATAGGAGGTGTTTTATGACACTTTTGTTGATTATTGTTTTTATCATTCTTGTAAACGCGGTTCGCATTGTTAAGGAGTATGAAAGGGGGGTGATTTTCCGTCTTGGAAGATGTGTTGGTCCAAGAGGCCCTGGACTTTTTTTCATCATCCCAATTGTGGAGAAAATGGTAAAGGTTGATTTAAGAATTATAACCCTTGATGTTCCAATTCAGGAAGTTATCACAAGGGACAATGTTCCGATTAAGGTGAATGCTGTTTGTTATTTCAGGGTTATGGACCCTGAAAAATCAGTCATTGAAATAGAGGATTACATTTTAGGAACATCACAGATTTCACAGACAACTTTGAGAAGCGTTGTTGGACAGTTTGAACTGGATGAGGTTTTATCTCAGAGAGAAAAAATAAATTCAGAATTGCAGAGGATTATTGACCAGGCAACAGACCCATGGGGGGTTAAGGTTTCAAGAGTGGAGATAAAAGATGTTCAGATACCTGCAGAAATGCAGAGGGCAATTGCAAGGCAGGCAGAAGCAGAAAGAGATAGAAGAGCAAAAATTATTCATGCTGATGGTGAATATCAGGCAGCAGAGAAACTCACGCAGGCAGCAAGAATTATGAGTGAGGTTCCTGCAACAATTCAGTTGAGGTATCTTCAGACACTTGCAGAAATCTCAACAGAGAATAATTCAGTTACAGTTTTTCCTGTGCCAATAGATTTGTTAAAATCATTCATAAAAGAAAAATAAATGTAGCGGTCGCATTACCATGCGACAAAATTGTAGTTGCAGACCCTTGGTCTGCCAAGAAATAATGTAGTTGCAGATCTTGCTCTGCTATTCGGGGGAGTGTCGGAACTGGTATACGAAGCGGACTTAAAATCCGCTGCCCGAAAGGGATTGAGGGTTCGAATCCCTCCTCCCCCAACAGAAAATTTCCCAGAAAGGAACCAGATTAAGCCCAATCCAGTTCTTCTATTTGTTTTTTTACAGTTTTGACAGGGTAAATTCTGTAAACAAGTTCTGATGGCTTAAACCAGAGTTTTATCTCTCTTTCTGCTTCCTCTTTGCTTGAAGATGCGTGGATGATATTTTCAAAAACTCCTGTTGTTGTTATTCTGCCATAGGCACCACGGATTGAAGTGGGTTCTGCAAGTTCAGGATTTGTTGCACCAGCAACCTTCCTCACAAGAGAAATGGCATTTTCACCGTGATAAACAAGAGCCATAACTTTTTTTCTGTCGTGAAGTTCTCCCATAATGTATTTTATTAATTCCTCAAAAAATGGTTTGTCTTTCATGTGTCTGTAATGTTTCTCAGCAAGTTCTCTTGAAACCCGTACAATTTTTGAACCTGCAATTTCAAGTTTTGTCTCTGAAAGGCGGGTAAGGATATTTCCAGTTAAGGACTTTTTTAAACCATCGGGCTTTATTAAAACAAGTGTCTGTTCAAGCATACTTTATTTTACCAAACCTCAAATCAAAAAACAACTATTTTACATATTGCGTATTTTTTTAAAAAAGGTTATGCTAAAAAATGAGCATATGTTTTCTTTTGCTGGCAGGTATTGCCTCTTTTTATATGGCGTGGAATATCGGGGCAAACGACTCTGCAAATTCAATGGCATCAGCAGTTGGGGCAAAAGCAATAACTTTTAAGCAGGCAGTTATTATTGCCTCTGTCCTTGAATTTTTAGGGGCATGGTTAGTGGGTTCTCATGTAACCGAAACTATCAAAAAAGGTATTATAAATCCTGCGTCAATTGAAGTGGCTAAAACTTTTGCCATTGTTTTATTTTCTGCAATTTCAGGTGCATCCATCTGGGTTTTTATTTCAACATGGAAAGGGCTTCCTGTTTCAACAACACATTCAATTGTAGGGGCTCTTGTTGGTGCAGGACTTGTTTGCGGGGGACATAGTATTGTTTCATGGGGGAAGGTTTTTGAGATTGTTGTATCATGGCTCACTTCACCTTTTTTGAGTGGATTTGTGGCATTTTTCCTTTTTCGTTTTATCAATAAGTTTTTCATTTCAACAGAAGAAAAAATAAAAATACATCGGACAAAAAAATACTTCCCATTCTTTATATTTTTTACTTTTTTTATTGTGGTTTTGTCTTTTCTTTTTAAAACCCCCTTTGGCAAAAAATTTGGATTTGGTTTGTGGAAAAGCATTGGAATTTCTCTTGCTATTTCTTCTTTTGCAACGATTGTTGTTCGCTTTTTTATACTCAAAAAAGTGAGGATATTTGAACCGGAAAATGTTTTCAAACCCATGCAGATTATAACATCCTGTTATGTTGCCCTTGCACACGGGGCAAATGATGTTGCAAATGCTATAGGTCCGTTTGCAGGGATTTTGTCCATTTATAGAACAGGTGAAATTTCCAGACGTGCTGAAATTTCACAGGTCATTCTTGCAGTTGGTGGAATTGGAATTGCAATAGGGATTTTTACATGGGGATGGAAGGTTATAAAAACCGTTGGAAATAACATAACAGAACTTACAAACACAAGGGGGTTTGCTGTTGATTTTGCCGCAGCCACAACAGTTATTATTGCATCCAAAATGGGATTGCCTGTTTCAACAACCCATGCTGCGGTTGGAGCAGTGGTGGGGATAGGTTTTGCAAGAGGAATTGAAGCACTGGATTTAAGAGTCATTAGAAATATTGTTTTTGCGTGGATTTTGACTTTGCCGATTTCGGCTTTAATTTCTGGATTGATTTTTGCCTTTTGCAGGGAGGTGGTATGAGGGTAATTATTTCAAAAATTTTCAGAAAAAAAACTCCTTTTGATGGATTGAAAGAGCATGGTCAGAAGGTTTTGGAAGGTATTTACAGATTAAGAGAAGCAATGCTTTGTTATTTTGACGAGAAATTTGACGATTTTGAAAAAGCTGCGGAGGATGTTGTCAAAATTGAAAATGAAGCGGATTGGATAAAGGGCAATATCAGAAATCATCTTCCAAAAGGTATTTTTATGCCAGTGGATAGATATGTTTTTCTGAATTGTCTTAAGGAGCAGGACACAATCCTTGACCTGGCAGAAGATATTGTTGTATGGCTTGGATTTAAAAAAGTAAAAATAGCAGATGACTTTAAAGAAAAGTTAAAAGTTTATGTAGAAATGGTGGTTTTAATGGTTGAAAAACTTGAAAACCTGCTGGCAGATATAAAAAGGCTGATTGTTTCTATTTCTCCGTCTGAAAGAAAAAAGATAAAGAAAGTTTTAAAAGATTTCCATATTGAAGAGGAAAAAACAGATAAAATTGAAGCACAGCTTCTTAAGAATTTTTTTTCAGCAGAGATAAATCCTATGGAATTTTACTATTTAACACATATCGTTTTTCTGCTCGCCCGCATTGCAGACAGAGTTGAAAATGTAAGCGATAATCTCAGAAATATGCTCGCAAAATAATACATTTAAAACAGGGTATTTTTTTTGTAAAATTTAACCCAGCCCAGCACTTTTCTGAAAAAAGTGCTGGGCTGTCCCCGATATTTATCGGGGATGCATGAATAATGCAGGTCAAATTAAAGGTGATTTAGATGGGCAAAAAAAGATTTTTTATTGGCTTTTTTAATTTTTTCTTTCTGAATTTGCTTTTTTCATATCTTCTCGGGCTTTTTTATTTTCCTTTTATAAAATCAGGTATTTTTCTTTCTGTCTTTCCGTATATATCAAATTTTGCACTGATTTATTTTGTCATTTTTCTTATTTTTTTAATCATTTCAGTTTTTACAAAAGGTTATTTTTTCTGGAAATTTTTTTTATCAGTTTTTTTTGCTTTATTTCACGTTTTTACACTTGTTGATGTTTTTGTTTTCCATTTTTTCAGATTCCACATAAATTCTCTTGCCTTAAATGTTCTTTTTACTTCTGGAGGATGGGAAACATTAGGAATAGGTTTTAAGG
>JAGHAG010000102.1 GCA_021161625.1 Elusimicrobiota bacterium | reverse complement strand
GTGACTAAGTGACAAGGTGATAAAGTGATATGGAGATATGGAGACAAGAAATAAAGTGACCCAGCACCAACTTGGACAGGTTAAACAAAAATTATCAAAATTATCCCAAAAATTCGAATTGGTAGCCGCAGGATTTATCCTGCGTTTTACACGCAATCTAAAGATTGCGCCTACCATTATTATTCCCTCATTACTCGTTACTCATTACTCATCCCTATTGTCGCTATTCGCTATTCACTGCTCACCGCTTACCGCTCACTATTTGCTATTTCCTCGTTACTCATTACTAAGTTTGAGTTAATCTTCTGAGGAGATAAATCCTTTTTCAATAAGTTCTGTTATTCCTCTGGGTTTTCTTTTAAACTGCAGTTCAAAAAGTTTTTGAGCTTTTTGGATTTTTTGTTTCTGGAGTTTTTCTTCAAGAGTTCTTAACTTTTGTCTCTGCCTTGCACTCATTTGAGGAAATTTTTTTGGAAGGATTTTTTTCTCAGAAGAGCTTTTATAAAAAAACCACCAGAAAGCAAGAGCAAGAATTATAAGAAGCAAAAGCCGTCCCTTTTTCATGAGACAAGATTTTTCATTTTTCGCACCGCCTCAAAAAGACCCCAGAAAATTGAATATGAAATTATGCTGTGCCCTATGTTAAACTCGTGAATCTGTTTTATTTTAGCAATTGCCTTAATGTTGTCATAATTAAGACCGTGCCCTGCATTTACAATAAGACCAATTTTATTTCCAAACTGAACTGCCTTTTTTATTCTTTCAAGTTCCCTTTTTTGTTTAATTCCTTTTAAATTTGCGTATTTCCCTGTGTGAAGTTCCACACAGTCAGCCCCCAGTTTTTTTGAAAGTTCAATTGTTTTTATGTCAGGTTCTATAAACAAACTTACTCTTGTTTTGTTTTTTTGAAGCGCAGGGATTATTCTTGAAAGTTTTTCTCTGTATTTGAAAACATCAAGCCCTCCTTCTGTTGTAAGTTCCCTTCTTTTTTCAGGCACAATGCAGGCGTCGTTAGGTTTTAGTTTCAGGGCAAAGGCAACAATGTCATCTGCAAGTGACATTTCAAGATTCAGTTTTGTCTTTATGGTCTTTTTTAATTTCAGGCAGTCGGATTCCTGAATGTGCCTTCTGTCTTCCCTTAAGTGAACCGTAATTCCATCTGCACCTGCTTTTTCGCAAATTTGTGCTGCTTTTACAGGGTCAGGATATGGTGTAAACCTGTTCTGTCTTAAGGTCGCAACATGGTCAATGTTTACACCAAGAAGAGCCATAATCAGATTTTAAGAAAAAATTTCAAATAAATCCACAGCAGAATTGCACAGATAAGCGAAATTATTTTTAGTTCCAGGTCTTTTTTCATAATGACTCAAATTCCTTTGCTTTGTAAAGTTTTACCAGTTCTTTTTTCAACTCATCAAGCGTAAGGTTTCTTATGAGTTTTCCATCTCTTGCAAGAGAGATGGATGAGGTTTCCTCTGATAGCACAATAGCCCATGCATCAGAAACTTCTGTAATACCAATTGCAGCACGGTGCCGTGTGCCGAGAATTTTTGTTGCAACTTTCTCCATTGTGAGGGGAAGAATACAGCTTGCTGCAAGGAGTTTATCTCCCTTTATGATTACTGCCCCATCGTGAAGCGGAGATGTGGGATTGAAAATTGAGATTAAAAGTTCTTTTGAAACGGTTCCATTTATTTTTATTCCTGTCTCAATGTAGTTTTTAAGCCCCACATTTAACTGGATAACAATAAGGGCGCCCCATGTTTTTTCCTTTGCATATTTCAAGGTTTCAATTATTGAGGTTATCCAGTCCGGTTTTACCTGAAATAAAAATCCTGCAATTTTTCCAGTGCCGAGTTTTGCGAGAAGAAACCTCAACTCTGGCTGAAACACAATTACAAGGGCTATTACACCAATGACCCATGTTTTTGAAAGAAGCCAGGAAAGGGTTCTTAGATTTGCAAGTTTTGCTGCGATTGTAATAAGAAGAAGGATTAAAATTCCCTTTACAATTGAAATAGCCCTTGTTTCCTTGAGAAGAGATAAAACATAATAAATCAAAACTGCTGTGATGATAATGTCAACAGCAGGATTTAAAAAAATTTTCCAGATTTTTAAAATCTCATCCATTTTTTATCAGGGAAAGTGCCTCTGCACGAACTTTCTGGTCTTTCAGGAAAATTCCTCTCAAAGCCGAGGTTATCATTTTAGAACCTGTTTTTTTCACGCCTCTTATGGTTGTGCAGAGGTGCTCTGCTTCAACTACTACAATCACGCCAAGAGGATTTAAGGCTCTGTTTATAGTATCTGCAATCTGGTCTGTTAATCTCTCCTGAATTTGAAGCCTTTTTGCAAACGCATCCACAACACGGGGAATTTTACTCAAACCCACAAGCACTTTTTTCTGCGGTAGATATCCGACATGTGCCTTTCCAAAAAAGGGCAGAAGATGGTGTTCACACAGCGAAGAAAAAGGGATATCCTTTACAATGATTATTTCACTGTATTTTTCTGTTGTGTAAATTGGCTTTAGAATTGTTTCAGGTTTTTTTATTTTATACCCAGAGAGAAGTTCTTCATACATTTCAGCAATTCTTGAAGGGGTTGCTTTTAGCCCCTCTCTTTCAGGATTTTCACCAATTGCTTCAAGAATTTGTTGGATTGCCTGAATTATTTTCTTCTTCTGCATGGGTTTCTCCCTCTTTCTCTGGCTTAGAGGAACGGGTGGTGGGTGGGTTGTAGTCTTTTTCGGGTTCTAAAGGAGGAAGTTCCTCTCCTTTTATTATTTTATCAATTTCATTTCCATCAAGAACTTCTCTTTTTTTAAGCTCTTCAGCAAGTTTTTTGAGGATTTCTTTGTTTTTTTCAAGAAGTTCTAAAGTTTCTCTTTCTGCTTTTTGAATTATGTTTCTTACCTCCTCGTCAATTGTTTGCTTCATCTTTTCACTGACCCTTGTTTTTTTTGCAATCTCAAGACCCAGAAAAACATCTTCACTTGTTTCACTGAAAACAGCAGGACCGATTCTCTGACTCATGCCATATTTGGTTACCATTTTGTAAGCAATTTCAGTTGCTTTTTCAAGGTCATTTTGTGCACCTGTTGAATAATCATTGAAGGCGATTTTTTCAGCAACCCTTCCACCCAGAAGAACCTTTATTTTGTTCAAAAGTTCTTCTTTTGAAGTGATGTGTTTGTCTTCAAGAGGAAGTTGAAGGGTATATCCAAGAGCAGGTCCCCGTGGAATGATGGAAACCCTGTGAACAGGGTCTCCACCGGGCAGAAACTTTGCAACAAGGGCATGACCGGATTCATGCCATGAGACAATTTCTTTTTCTTTTGACTGGATAACCCTGCTCTTTTTTTCAGGACCAGCAATAACCCTGTCAATTGCTTCTTCAAGGTCCTGCATCTCAACAACTTCTTTGTCTTTTCTTGCAGCAAGAAGAGCCGCTTCATTTATAATGTTTGCAAGGTCACTTCCAACAAAACCTGGTGTTCTTCTGGCAATTACTTTTAAATCCACTTCAGGTGCCATCTTTACTTTTTTTGCATGAACTTTTAAAATTTCTTCTCTTTCTTTTAAATTTGGTGCAGGAACATATATGTGTCTGTCAAATCTTCCTGGCCTTAAAAGAGCGGGGTCTAAAATATCAGGCCTGTTAGTGGCTGATATAATGACGATATTTGTATTCGGGTCAAAACCATCCATTTCAACAAGAAGCTGGTTCAGGGTTTGCTCTCTCTCATCATGTCCACCACCAAGTCCTGCTCCACGGTGTCTTCCAACAGCATCAATTTCGTCAATAAAAACAACAGCAGGCGCTCTTTTTTTTGCAAGTTGAAAAAGGTCCCTTATTCTTGCTGCCCCGACACCCACAAACATTTCCACAAATTCAGAACCTGATGCAGAGAAAAATGGAACCCCTGCTTCTCCAGCAACCGCTCTTGCAAGAAGAGTTTTACCACTTCCCGGAGGTCCATATAAAAGAACCCCTTTGGGAATTTTTGCACCAAGACGGGAAAACTTCTGCGGGTCTTTTAAGAATTTTATAATCTCAATGAGTTCCTCTTTTACCTCTTCATACCCTGCCACATCATCAAAAGTTGTTTTTGTTTGCGTTGGCATTTGAGCCCTTGCCTTTCCAAAAGAGAAAATCTGCCTTGCCCCACCATTTGCGCGGGACAAAAGAAAAAGCCATGCGAGAATTATTAAAACAAAAGGCCCAAAACTTAAAATTAAATCTCTTATCCATCTGCCACCTGTTTTTGCAGTATAATTTACGCCCTGTTTCTCCATTTCCTCAAGAAGGTTGGGGTCATCTATGTATGAGGTTTTAAATTCCCTCTTTTCACCCTGGGAAAAATAAACGCCTTTTATAAATTCGCCAGGAATAATTTCAACAGAGACAATTTTTCCAAGTTTTAAGAGTTGTTTGAATTTGCTGTATGGGATTTCCTCAATATTTGTTTTTCGTCCCATTGCAAAATTTATATAAAAAATCAATGCAATCACAAAAAGCCAGAAAGTCAAACCCAATTTTTGCTTTTTCATTATTTCCTGCGATAAACCTGCGGTTTTAAAATTCCTATGTAGGGAAGATTTCTGTATAACTGTCTGTAATCAAGCCCATATCCCACACAAAATTTATTCGGAATTGTAAAACCAACATAATCAACTTTTATGAACTGCTTTCTGCATTCTTTCTTATCTAAAAGCACGCAGATTTTCAGGGATTTTGGTTTTCTTGTGAGAAGATTTCTTTTTAAGTAAGCAAGGGTCAGTCCAGTGTCAACAATGTCCTCAACAATCAAAACATCCCTGCCAACAATAGATTCCCTTAAATCCATAAGCAACCGCACCACACCTGAAGATTCTGTTGCATTGGCGTAAGAAGAGACACTTATAAAATCAATAATATGGTCAAATTCAAGTTTTCTTATAAGGTCGCAAAGAAATACAACAGAACCTTTTAAAACAGAAACAATAATAGGTTTTTTATTTTTATAGTCGCGATTTAACTGTCTCGCAATCTCGCCAACTTTTCTTTTTATCTGGTTTTCAGTCAGTAGAATTTCTTCTATATCAGGATGTTTTTTCAAATTTTATCTTCCCCCTTTTTATCAAAACTTTTCCGCCTTTTATTATGAAAGTACCTCCTTTTCCACTTTCTATAAAGCGGTCAATTTTGTTGATATATTCGGTATTAACTTTTCCGCCTAAAAACTCAGCCAGAAAGCACTTTCTTATAAATGGATTATATCTTAAATATCGTTTTCTTTCAAGAATGCCTTTTTTTAACTTTTTTGTAAGTTCGAAAACAAATTCAGCCATTTCCTCTGCCTGAAGAGAGATGCTGTAAATTCTCTTTTCAAAATTTTCGTCAAAGTTCTTCTTTATAAAAGGAAAAAAAAGGTTTCTTATTTTATTTCTTAAAAATTTTAAATTCCTGTTTGTTTCGTCTGTCATAAATTTTGTTTTCTTTTTTTTAAGGTAATTTTTTAACTCCTCTCTTTGAAAAACAAGAAGAGGGCGTATAACAGTAATCTTGTTTATTTTTGTTTTTTTAGGAATTCCAGCAAGGGAAAGGATTCCCCCTCCTCTGAAGATTTTTAAAAAAACAGTTTCAATTCTGTCGTTTAGAGTATGGGCTGTTGCAATTTTTTTAAAACCGTGATTTAAGGCAATCTGTGTGAGAGATGAATATCTTAAAATTCTTGCTGACTCCTCTATTGATTTTTTGTTTTTTAGGGCAAATTTTTTTGTATTGACTTTTTTTGTGAAAAAAGGAATTCCCAATTTTTTACACAGATTTTTTACAAATGCTTTTTCCTTTTTTGCTTTTTTTCTTAATCCATGGTCAATATATGCAGCGGCAATTTTATTTTTTAAATTGCTGAACAAAAAAAGCAAAGCAACAGAATCGCTT
>JAGHAG010000117.1 GCA_021161625.1 Elusimicrobiota bacterium | reverse complement strand
GATTTATTGTAAAGGTTCTTCATATAAACGAAGGCGGTGGAAAAGGAAATCCAGAACCTGCTCTGATTATGTCAAAGGAAGGTGTTTTCTGTCCACCTGAATACATACCATAAATCACAGGTAAACCCCGTTAGATATGAAATTATCTCACGGGGTAAAGGTCAGGATAAATGAAAATAAAAGAAAACAGGTTTTTTAGGTTTTTTGTTTGTGTGTTGATTTTTTCTACAGGAATTTTTGCAGGCTCAGGGGCTGGAATTATTCTGGGCAATCCCACAGGAATAAGTTTTAAAATTTCAAAAACACAAAAAAAGGCATTTGCATTTGCATCGGGCTGGAGTAGAAACAGTTTTTATCTTCACGGAGATGCACTTTTTTACAGAAACGATTTTATCAACTGGGAAGAAGGAAATGTTCTTTTCTACTGGGGAGGGGGCTTAAGAGTTAAATTTGCTGATGAGACCAAAATTGGCTTTAGAATTCCCCTCGGACTTGATTACAAATTTGATGAAGAACCCCTTAATGTCTTTTTTGAAATTGTGCCTGTTTTAGTTCTTGTGCCGGAAACGGATTTTTCCTTGGATGCCGCAATTGGAATAAGATACCTTTTTATCGTATCGGAATTTCAATAAATTCCGACAGCCCTTTGCCCTTCGGGACAAAGGGCTGGACTGCGATAGGCATAGAGCCGATACGACCCAGCCCTTTTGGAAAAAGGGCTGCCCGAAGGGAGATATGCATGAGCGTAAGCGAATGCCTATCTGGCTTCCCCCTGATATCTGATTTTATTTGGCAAATTACACGAATGCAGGCGAATAGCAAACAGCGACAACAGGGATGAGTAACGAGTAACGAGTAATAAGGGTTTATCAGGATTAAGGATTAAGTCGCTTCGTCCTTTGGACTTCGCTTTAAGAATTAAGTATTTTATCTTTCCCATTGCTTAATCCTTAATTCTTAATCCTTATCACTTTATTTTCTTATCTCCATATCACTTTGTCACTATTTCTGGATTCCTGCTCCCCGCTTTCGCGAGGACAAGTTCCGCAGGAATGACATTTTGTCTATCCACTTTCTTACTTCTATATTTTCTCTCCCGTTGTCTCGCACACAAGAGAACTGTGCTTGAGCCCTTTCGTTGCTTTTAGACTATCCGAGAGTCGCAGAACTTCTTTGGGTCTGCCTCTGACCACAACAATTTCCAGACAATTGTCCCTATCAAGATAAATGTGCTGGGAAGAAACAATGATGTTGTGAAACTTATGCTGAACATCCGTTAATCTGTTTAACAATTTCCTTTTATGGTGGTCATAAACCATTGTTATGGCTCCTGCCACTTCTCTGCCTTCAATCCACTCTTTTTTGACAAGGCAATCCCTTATTAAATCGCCTATCGCCTTGGAACGGGTGGGATAACTCTTTTGTTTTATGTATCTGTCAAACTCTTTTAAAACTTTCTTCTCTATTGAAACGCCGAACCGCACGATATCCGACATAATCCCCCGTATTACATCTTTGAAAATAATAACATTTACAACCCGCCTCTCAAGAATCTATTTTTTCAGTTTGAAACGAACTTTCTGAATACACCAAACCGCAACAGGAGTTCCCATAATTTTCGCAGGAGTAAAACGCCACTGTTTTACCGCACGGGCAGCAGCAATGCCAAATTCATAAAGACCACCGTTGTCTTTGATTTTTACTGCCACCACCCTGCCAAAAGAATCAATGAGAATTTTCAGCACAACAACGCCTTCAATGCCCTTGCTCCGCGCAATATCAGGATAATCAGGTTCAAGATATTTTTCCAGTTTCGGGAAACTATCCACTTCACTCAAATTGTATGTGACCATCGGAGCAATCAAATCAACTTCGCTTGCAAGCGCATTCGGGTCAAGTTCAAAGGTTATCCTTCGACGAAATTCCGGCTTAATTATGTTTCTGGATTTCAGAGGTTTCCTGATATCTTTTTCTCTGTTTTTTTTCTTTGCTCTGGGTTTTGCCCTCCGGGGACTGATGATATCCACCCGTATCGGTTTTATCTTTGAAGCAGGTTTGTGAAAAAAATGATGAAGAATCGGCAGAAAAGAAAAAATCAAAACATTTATGAAAAAAGAAAGAATTACACTTCTCAATTTAAAAATCATTCTTTTTCTTTTAATGCAGCAAGAGAAATATTCTGCGCGCCAGCCCGCTTGCACTCATCCATAACCTGAATTATTCTGCCTGTAAATGATTCCCTATCAGCCACAATAATTACAGGGGCATCCGTCCGTTGACTGATGATGACTTTTATGATTCCCCCAAGCGTTTCCAAATCAACCCGTCTGTTGTTGATATGGATGGAACCTTCTTTTGTTACAGCAATGAGAACGCTTTCTCTGGAGAGAGAGACAGCGGTTTTCGCCTTGGGCTTGCGCACCTCAACGCCAGTTGGACTGGAAAAAGTTGTGCTTACCAGAAAAAAAATCAGAAGCAGAAAAACCATATCAACCAAGGGAGCAATGTTGATCTCCGGAGTTTTTCTTATTTTCCTGAAAGAGAACTCCGAAATATCATTCATGGTTAACGAACCTCCTTTAAAAAATTTATTATTTTCATCAAATTTTTTTCTGTTGTGTTCATTACATCATCTGTCTTTCTAACCATATAATTGTGAAAAAACAAAGCAGGAATTGCGACAATTAAACCTGCCTGGGTTGTAATCAGCGCCTGTGAAATTCCCTTTGCAAGTGCCTGAGGGTCACTGGTTCCGTACATGCTGATTGAAGTGAAAGTTGAAACCATTCCTGTGACAGTGCCAAGAAGCCCCAAAAGAGGTGCCACCTTTGCAAGAACCGCAATTGTAGAAAGGTTTTTTTCCAATAAAGGATATGTTTCGTGAAAAATCTGGCGCATCAATTTTGACAAATGTTCTTTGCCTTTTTCTTTCTCAAGCAAAAGAAGTCGCACAGCAGAGGGAAGCACTGCATCATGGAAGTTTAAGCAGAAATTCAAAGCAGATTTTTCTTTTTTATTTTTCAGAAAAGCAATAATGGTATCTGTAAATCCATCAGGATTTGCAATTTCTTTTTTCAGCGAAAAATATTTTTCAATTATCAAAGTCCAGATAATCAGTGAAACAACAATAATTGGCCACATAACCGCCCCACCTGCGACTATCATTTCCCAAACTTTTCCAAACATTTTTCAGTCCTGTAGAGAATTTATCAGTTTTACAGCGTTTTTTTCCATATCCGATGCAATTTGAGACGCCCTGCCCGAAAGATAACTGTGAATTAACAAAGCAGGAATCGCCACAATGAGACCAAATTCCGTTGTGATCAGTGCTTCTGAAATGCCTCCTGCCAGAAGCCGAGGGTCACCGCCTCCGTGATAGGTGATTATCTGAAAGGTGCTGATCATTCCACTGACAGTTCCGAGAAGCCCAAGCAAAGGAGAAATGCCAGCAAGAACAGCAATAGCCGAAAGATGCCTGCTCAAACGAGGCATTTCTTCAAGATGCCTCTGGTGTATTGCCTCCTCCATAATTTCTTTTCCAGCCCGGTGTTTGACAAGAGCATCAAACAGCATCCTTGCCACAGGTCCTTTTGTCCTTTTACATAAATCTATGGCATCATCACGGTGCCCTTTATTCCACAAACCCACAACTCTTTCCATTAGAACATCAGCATCAATATATTCTTTTTTGAAAAAAAGCAACCTTTCAACAGTCATCACTATTATTGCCACAGCCACCAGCAGAATAAATATCATTACAGGGCCACCTCTTCTAAACCATCCCCATAAACCACCTTTTGTCTGGCTTGTAAACAGTTTTGTCCCCTGTGTTACATCAAGAGGTAAAACCACTTTATTTATGCCCTCCTCAACCGCACGGAATATATCCAATAATTTAGATGCAATGTGTTCTTTTCTTATTTTATTCCACCTATATTCAATTTTTTCTCTTCTCACTCTCTTTTTGAGAAGAGCAAAAGAGTTGTCTGTGGACTTTGAAACAGCAAAAATCCAGCCGGCTCTGAAAACTTCTGAATCTTGTCCTTTGATTTTCGCGGTATAGATTTCGCACTTTCTTCCTGAAACAATCTCGTCTTTCAGAAAAGAAAAAAAACTGCGGATATCTTTTACATTCTTCAACTTTTCAATTCTTTCTTCTTTTTTATAAGGAAATCCATTTTTGATTTTCTTAAATTTTTCTTTCTGCGTATCTTTCAAAAAATTTTCTATTTCTTTCTTTTTGGTCTCTAATTCATTGCAGGTTCTTTTGAGTTCATTTTCTTCTTTTTCAACTCTGCTCAGTTTCTCCTCTAATTTGAGTTTCTGCATTTTTATCTCCGTGAGTTTGTCTTCTAAAGAATAAACTTTCATCTCTAAAGATTTCAATTTGTTGTAATTTGCGATTTTATCATTGACTCTTGCAATTCTTTCTTTGCGAAGTTTTTCTTTTAATTCATTCAGTTTATTCAGAACTTTTTCCGAGCGCGCCTGTACAGAGGAGAAAAAAAACAAGAAAATGAGAGTAAAAACAATATTTCTCATTTTCGCTCCCTTTTAAGCACAACGGGAAAATCAAGGAGCTGTGGAATTTTTTTCCCTTCCATTATTTCAATCGCTTTTCTAATACTTTTTTTCACACGCCCGCTTAAATTTGTTTCCCATCTGTTTCCATCCCACAAACCAAAATCTTCATCATCATTTGTTTTATAAGACAGAATAATTTCTCCCACTCTTAGAAATTTTGCTTTCTTTATTTCTCCTTTTGCTGTCTCAACTTCATCAGAATACACCTCGCTTGTGTGTCCCCTTTCTATTTCTTGACAATAGTAATGATACAACTCCTGAAAAAGTTCGCCTAAATCCTGATGTTCATCTTTTGTCCTCTTTTCAAAATCATCCAGTCTTTTTATCTTCTCATCATAATCAGGATAAGCAGATATTAAAACATTTTTCAGATTTTGAGCAGCATCAAAGAGAATTTTTCTTGTCTGCAAAAGAAAAAAATCGGTCTTACTCTTTTTCCTGTTCAAATGTTTCTTCGCCAGAGCGGATTTTTCTATTTGCTTTTTCAACTTTTCTATGTCTTTTTTCGTTTCATCTATTTTCTCTTCAAGCGTTTTTATCCTGTCTGTCAAACTTTTCATTGCCAATGCTGCCTGCTCCTTTTCCTTTTTGTGCTGAGCCTGTTCTTCCTTTAAGAGTTTTTCCGTTTTTTCTATTTTTTCGCTGAATTTCTTCTCATTTGCCACCGATATGGCAGGAAACAACAATAAAAACATAAATTCCCCTATTAAAAGCATTCTTAAACCCATTTTTTGCATTAAGCAAAAAATGCACGCAGTGCCGCCCCTGCACGCAGGGGCGGGGTTAACCCCGCCCTTTTTGCAATATCTT
>JAGHAG010000127.1 GCA_021161625.1 Elusimicrobiota bacterium | reverse complement strand
GCAATTTATGAGGCAATAGTTTCATACAAGCAGTGGAGTGAAAAAAATTAAAAATGCAAAAAATAGTTCACAGTTCATAGTTCATAGAGGTTAGTAAAAAGTGGACAGAGGAAAGTGGACAGAGGATAGTCCGCCTACGCTAAAGCTACGGCGGATATATGTAGCTGCCCCGATGAAATCGGGGCTATAAAAATGATATGGAGACAAGAAAAAAAGAGGAAAGTGGAAAGTGGACAGAGGAAAGAAAAAAATGTCATTCCTGCGGAACTTGTCCTCGCGAAAGCGGGGAGCAGGAATCCAGAAAATTAAAAATGAAAACAGGAGCGATTAAGCAAATAGCGATTAAGCGATTAAGTGAAATCAAAAATGTTCACTTTTCACTTTTAACTTTTCACTATTCACTATTTGCTATTTGCTGTTCGCTAAACTGAGGAGGATGTATGAAAATTCTTGTGATAAATGGACCGAATCTGGACCGTCTTGGGAAAAGGGATACCTCTGTCTATGGTACGGAAACCCTTGATGAGATTGAGAGAAAAATTAAAAATCTTGCAGATGAACTTAGCGTTGAGGTTGATTTTTTTCAGAGCAACGAGGAAGGTGAAATTGTGAAAAAAATAGGCGAAGCAGATGCCTATGATGGAGTTATTATAAATCCTGCTGCTTACACGCACACATCAGTTGCAATAAGGGATGCAATAGAAACTTTAAAAATTCCTGTTGTTGAGGTGCATCTTTCAAACATACACGCAAGGGAGGATTTCAGAAAAAAATCCATTACAGCAGAGGTTTGCAAAGGTCAGATTTGTGGATTTGGAAGTTCCTCTTATCTTCTTGCCCTGAGATATCTTTCGGGTAAATTGTGAACAAAAAAAGAATTTCAAAAGTTTTTAAACAAATTTCTCTTCCCTATGCCCTTACAACATCTCCCTCTGATATAAAATACTTTACAGGTCTTGATGCAGAAGGAGTTTTGCTTTTAAATCCCTCAAAATCTTTTCTTTTTCTTTCGCCCCTTTACCCGTACAGGGCAGAATACATAAAAAAATTGGACGAATTTTATAAGTTGAAGATAAAGAAAATCGCAGTTGAGCCATCAAAAATTTCTCTTAAACTCGTCTCTGAAATAAAGAAAAAAATAAGATGTCAGATTTTTCCTGTGGATTTTCTTTTTTCAAAAGTTAGAGCAATAAAGGAAAAATCCGAAATAGAAAAAATTGCAAAATCTCAAGAAATTTCAAAGGATATTTTAAGAAAATTGAAAATAAAAACACAGGATTCAGAGGCGGATGTTTCCAGAAAACTCATAAAAAAAGCACTTTCCCTGGCAGATGGACTTTCTTTTGAACCAATCGTTGCATTTGGGAAAAATTCATTTTTTCCTCATCATAAAAGTTCTAATGCGAAATTCAAAAAAAAATTTGCCCTGATAGATTTCGGGGTAAAAAAGGATGGATACTGCTCTGACTTGACGCAGATGTTCGGATTATCTAATATGAATAGACGATTGAAAGAAGCATATAGAGTGTTAAGGAAAGCAGTTGAAATTTTGTGTTTAAATATAAAGGAAGGGGCAGTCATTTCAGGGGCGGTTCAGGTTGCAAGCAATTTTTTGGAAAAAATGGGTTTTAGTAAAAATATCCTTCACTCCTTTGGTCATGGCATAGGGCTTGACATCCACGAATGGCCTTCAATTTCTTTAAAAGAAAAGGGGAAATTTCAAAACGGCATGGTTTTTACAATAGAGCCCGGACTTTATTTTGAGGGTTTTGGTGGGGTGAGAATAGAAGATGTCTTTGTTTTATGGAAAGGAAAAGTAATACCTGTTTCAGAATGGAGGAAAGTATGATTTCAACTTCTGATTTTTCAAATGGGCTTTACATTTATGTGGATGGAAAACTTTATCAGATTATCTGGTTCCAGCATCACAAACCCGGCAAGGGCGGTGCTATCATGAGGACAAAATTAAGGGATGTGTCAGGCGGGGCAATAATAGAAAGGACTTTTCGCTCGGGTGAAAAATTTGAAAGCCCCGAAGTCACAAGAAAATCTGCAACCTATCTCTACAGTGACCCGGAGTACCATTATTTTCTGGATTCCCAGACCTATGAACAGATTCAGATTCCCAAGGGTTCAATAGGTTATGGCGAGAAGTTCCTTGTTGAAAATATGGAGGTGATGGTTATTTTTGCAGATGGCAAATTAATTGATGTTGAAATGCCTGCCACAATTGAAGTTGAGGTGGAATACACAGAGCCAGGAGTAAAGGGAGACACAGTAACAAATGTTTTAAAACCAGCAAAACTTAAAAACGGGCTTGAAGTAAAGGTCCCGCTTTTTATAAATACAGGGGATAGAATAAAAATTGACACAAGGACAGGCAAATATGTTGAAAGGGCATAGGAAAAATCAAAAATTCAGCGACGAGGAATTTCAAAAATTCTTAAATTTCTTTGAGAAAACAGATGTTGTTGAATTTGAGTGGAGCGAGGGAGATTTCCATTTTGTTATAAAAAGGCAATCTCTCCCACAAATTATAGGTGAGGAAGAAAAAAAGGAGAAAACAAGCCAAAAACAAGAAATCATAATTGTAAAATCAAATTCTGTTGGGATTTTTCGTCTTTTTGAAAATGAAACAATGCTTTCCTCTGTTGGGAAAAGAGTAAAACCAAGACAAAAGATTGGTTATATTGACTGCCTTGGGATTCCTCAGGAAATTTTCTCCCCCTGCGAAGGAAAAATTTTAAAAATTTTTAAGAAAGATGAGGAAGTTGTTGAGTGGGGAGAGCCGATTTTTGAGATACAGAAGTCAGAAGAAAATGTTTAACCCATCCAGCCCTTTACAAAAGGGCTGGATGCCTGAAAGGCCGCCCATTCAGGTTAAAAAAATTGTAAAATATATAATGGAAGATTATGGCAAAAAAGTTAATATGAAAATGAGGACGATTATAAGAATGGGCGGGGTTAACCCCGCCCTATCAGAGATAGGGCGGTCAGAATGACAGATTTTTCTAATAAAAAATCTGGGTTTAAAAAAGTCCTGGTTGCAAATAGAGGTGAGATAGCCTTAAGGGTAATTCGCGCCTTAAAGGAACTTGGAATAAAGAGTGTTCTTGCTGTCTCTGAAGCTGATAAGGACTCTCTCCCTGCACAGTTAGCAGATGAAAAAATCTGTATAGGTCCTGCACCTGCTTCAGACAGTTATCTCAATATATCAAGAATTATAAGTGCAGCAATTGTTAAAAAGTGTGATGCGATTCATCCAGGTTATGGTTTTCTTGCTGAGAGTAATCATTTTGCTGAAATTTGTGCAAGTTATGGAATAACTTTTATAGGTCCATCTCCTAAAACAATTGCTCTTGCAGGGAGAAAAGCACAGATTATTGAAGTTTTGAAAAAAAACAAAATTCCTGTTGTGCCCGGCAGTCACAGGGTTGTGAAAGAAATAAACGAAGCAAAGAAAATATCAAAAGAAATTGCCTATCCTGTGATGATTAAAGCCTCTGCAGGTGGCGGAGGAAAGGGAATGCGCCTTGTGAAAAATGAACAGGAACTTGAAGAGGCATTTCACACTGCAATGCAGGAGGCACAGGGAGCATTTTCAAACCCGGACCTTTATATTGAGAAATTTATAGAATCCCCAAAACACATTGAAATACAGATAGCAGCAGACAGATTTGGAAACATAATCTACTTTCCAGAAAGGGACTGTTCCATACAGAGGAAACATCAAAAACTACTGGAAGAATCCCCATCCCTGAAAGTTTGCGAAAAGTTGAGAAAAAAACTTGGTGAAACAGCGAAAAAAATTGCCAGAATTATAAAATATGAAACAGTTGGCACAGTAGAATTTATCCTCTCAAAAAACGACTTTTATTTTATAGAAGTTAATGCAAGGATACAGGTAGAGCACCCTGTTACAGAACTTGTTTCAGATGTTGACCTTGTAAAACTGCAGGTTCTTTTGGCTTCCGGGGAAAAGTTAGAAATAAAACAGGACGAAATTAAAATCCACGCACACGCAATTGAATGCAGAATAAATGCAGAAGATGAAAATTTTATGCCGCAGGCAGGCAAAATTAAACATTTTATTTTGCCACGAGGAGCAGGTGTCAGGGTTGATACAGCATTAAAACCAGGTGCAGTAATTCCTCCGTATTATGACTCCCTTATTGCAAAAGTTATAACTGCTGGAAGAAGCAGAAAAAGTGCATTAAAGAGGATGAAAATAGCCCTTGATGAGTTTAAAATACAGGGGATAAAAACAAACATCCCTCTTCACAAAAAAATTCTTGAAAATCCTGCATTTTTAAAAGGCAACTATAATACAAACTTTATAGAAAAATTAAACTTGAGGTGAAGAAATGAGTAAAAGGTATTTTGAAAAAGAGTTGATTGATGCAATTGAAAGCAAAAAATCCCTTTTTTCAATTTTACCACAGATTTCCAGAGCAGCCCGCCTTATTTTAAAGACCATTAAAAGTGGTAAAAAAGTCATTGTTTTTGGCAATGGTGGTTCTGCAGCAGATGCCCAGCATTTTGCAACAGAACTTGTCTGCAAATTCAAAAAAGTAAGAAGACCCTTAAAGGCAATAACCCTTACAACAAATACATCCCTTCTTACAGCAACATCCAATGATTTCGGTTTTGAAAAAGTTTTTTCAAGACAGGTGGATGCAGTTGGCGAAAGGGGCGATGTGGCTGTTGCGATTTCAACAAGTGGAAATTCTCAAAATGTGATAACTGCAATAAAAACAGCAAGAAAAAAAGGAATAAAAGTTATAGGACTTTTAGGTTTTAAAGGCGGAAAAATGAAGAAATTCTGTGACATAAGTATTGTCGTTCCTTTAGGCAATGTTGCCCGAATTCAGGAAGCCCATGAATTTATTCTGCATTCAATCGCGAGTTTCTTAGATGATAATATCTAAAAAAAAATTAAAGAAAATTGTTTCAGGTTTAAAGAAGAAAAACAAAAAAATTGTATTTACCAATGGCTGTTTTGATATAATTCATCCAGGACACATCCATCTTTTAGAAAAAGCAAAGAGTTTTGGGGATGTTCTCATTGTCGGGCTTAACTCTGACTCCTCAGTAAGAGCAATAAAACCGAAAAGACCCATAAACTCCTTTAAGGCGAGGGCTAATGTTGTTGATGCAATAAAATATGTTGATTTTGTCTGCGGTTTTTCAGAAAAAACCCCCCTTAATCTTATAAAAATTGTAAAGCCAGATGTTCTTGTAAAAGGTGGCGACTGGAAGGAGCGCGAAATTGTGGGCTCATCCTTTGTCTTAAGTTATGGCGGACAGGTGAAAAGAATTGCATTAAAAAAAGGTTTTTCAACAACGCAGATTGTAAAAAAAATTAAAAATGAAAAATTGTAGCCGCAGACCCTTGGTATGCTAAAAAGTGGACAGAGGAAAGTGGAAAGAGGATAGAGGAAAGAAAGAAATGTTAAATCACAAATCACAAATAGCAAATCTCAAACAATATCAAAATACCAATGTTCTAAATTCCAAACAGTTTAGGTTATTGGGATTTAGGATTTTGAATTTGTTTGGTGCTTGGAATTTGGTGCTTGGAATTTGGGATTTATTTGCAATTTGTTATCATTCGTGCAATTCGCAATTAAAAAAATTTCCCTCATTACTCGTTACTCATTACTCATCCCTATTGTCGCTATTCGCTATTCGCTATTTGTTATTTACTATTTGCTACTTACTACTTACTACTTGTTGTTTTGCTCAGGAAAACTTTGTTGCTCTGACTTTTGATGACGGGCCCCATCCTTATTATACAAGAAAAATTCTTGAAATTCTTGACCGTTTTAATGTAAAGGCAACGTTTTTTCTGGTTGGAACACAAATTGAAAAATATCCCTATCTTGTTAAAGAAATTTTTGAAAAAGGCCATGAAATTGGCAACCACACCTATTCTCACAAGCGTCTGATTTTTCTAACAGATGAGCAAATAAAGGAGCAGATTTTGAAAAATGACCTCCTTATTGAAAAAATAACAGGCAAAAAACCTCTTTATTTCCGTCCACCAGGGGGCAGGTATTACTTTAAGTCCCTGAAAAATTTAACCCGGCATGAGGTGATTCTCTGGACAATAAACACAGATGACATTAAAAAAAGTGCTTCGCAGATTTTTAAAGATGTAATACAGGCAAGGGATGGGGATATAATTTTAATGCACAGTGGTGTTCCTCAAACGGTCAAAGTTCTTCCTCGTATTTTACGGTTTTTTAAACGCAATAACATAAGGGCTGTTTCTGTGTCTCAGTTAAAGAAAATACAAAGCGAGAGGTTTTTTAGTACCAGTGATTAGAACGATATTTTTTATTGTTTTGTTTTTGCTTTTGCTTTTGACAACCCAGATCCCTGTTAAAACAGAAGTTCATATCCCCTCAAGGTCAAATGCTTTTAGAATTGCAAGTTTTTTACAGAAAAAGGGAATTTTAAAGAGGAAAAATCTTTTTCTTTTAACAGTAAATTTTTTTCATCTTGATAAAAAACTTAAATTTGGTGATTACAGGATGTATTTAAATCAACCGATTTACAGTTTAATAAATCTGCTCAAAAAAGGTTCTAATTTTCTGATAAAGGTTACAATTCCAGAGGGATTCAGAGCTGAACAAATTGCCCAGTGTCTTTCAGATGCAGGAATTGTGGAGAGAGAAGAGTTTTTGGAGTATGTCAAAAAAAACAAACTTGAGGGCTACCTTTTTCCAGAAACCTATTTTTTTTCAAGAAATATGAAAGTAGAAGATGTGGCAAAAGCATTTTTAAAGCAGTTCAACAGGGTTTTTACAGAGGATCTTAAAAGAAAGGCAAAAGAACACAATCTCACACCCCATCAGGCAGTGATTCTTGCAAGCATAATTGAAAGAGAAGCAAAAACAAAAGAAGAAAAATTTTTAATTTCCGGAATTTTTCACAATCGCCTTAAAAAAAAATGGCGTCTTGAATCCTGTGCCACAGTGAGATATGCCTTGAAAAAGTGGAAGGCCCCCTTAAGCATAGAGGACACATATGTAAAATCCCCCTTTAACACTTACAGGCACTTCGGGCTTCCGCCAGCACCCATCTCAAATCCTGGTGCTGATTCTTTGATTGCTGCAGTAAGTCCCAAAAAAACAGCTCTTATGTTTTTTGTTGTAAGTTCCTCAGGCACACACAAATTTTCCAGATATTTCAAAGACCATATCAGAGCAAAATGGATGAGGAAAAGAAAAAAATGAATTTTTCAAAATTTTCTCCAACAATGATGGCAACATATCTCAAGTGCCCGAGAATGTTTAAATATAAATACATTGACAAACTGGGTGAAAAATTCAAACAGCCAAGGCCTTATTTAAGTTTTGGAAATTCAATACACAAAACCCTTGATGAATTTATGAGGAGAAAACCTCAGGAAAGGTCTTTTAAACTTTTAAAGGCAATTCTTGAAACCCAGTGGGAAAGTGAGGGGTTTATAAATGCAGAACAGGAGGAAGAATTTTTTCACAGAGCAGTAGAAATGCTTACCAATTTTTATGAGGCAGGAGAATACAAACTTCAGCCGGATTTTGTGGAACAATGGTTTGAGTTTCCGGTTGAAGATTTTATTCTTTCAGGAAGAATAGATAGAATTGACGGAGCACATGTTATTGATTATAAAACTGGAAATTATGTCCCCAATATAGAGGAGTTAAAAAATGATGTCCAGACCATTGTTTATCTTCATGGCGCCCATCACATAATTTCAAAGCCCGCCCAAAGCATTATTTATTATTATCTTGCCTCAAATCAAAAAATTCAAATCACAAAAACTCCAAATGAAATAAAGCAGGACCTTGAAAAGATAAAAGACATTGTCAGAAAAATTCGCGCAGATAAAGAATTTTTCCCCACTCCACACAGGGTCTGGTGTCTTTACTGTGATTTCAACACAATCTGTCCCCTTGCAGGGATGAGTGTCTCTGAAATAAATCCTCAGGAAATAGGAAAACTCATGATGGAAAAAAGTGAGCAGGCGTATGCAACCCTTTATGAGATTTTGAGGGTTTCAACAGTTCTGGGTGGAATTCTGGATTTTGATGCTGTAACAAGACAGGTAATTGAAATTTTTAGAACTTTTGCAGAAAGCAAAAAAATTGCTCTATTCCTGAAGAGTTCACAGACAGGAAAATTTTACTTAAGGGGTCTTTGTGGCATTAAGATGGAGGCTCAAAAAAAAATAGAAGAAATTCTCATAGAATGCCCGCGGATTCTTGAAGGAAGAATGCCTGTTATTTTAAGAGATGAGGATGTAAGGGGCAGATTTTTGAAACTCTTTTCAGTAATGGGAATTTCACAAGAGGCATCTGTTGTTTTTATCCCGTTTTTTGCAAGGGAAAAACAGATAGGAGCAATAATTATTGAAGGATATCAGGAATTTACAGACAGAGACCTTATTGTCTTGAAAACCCTTTCAAACATTGCCCAGATTTCCCTTGACAATGCGCTCCATTACACTCAGGCTATTATTGATGACCTGACAGGGCTTTATGTCAGAAAGTACTTTGAAGGAAGATTGGCAGAAGAGATAGAAAGATTTAAGAGGTTTAAAACCCCGTTTGTCCTTTGTATGTTTGACCTTGACCATTTCAAAAACATAAACGACACATACGGGCACCTTTTTGGGGATAAAATTTTGTACCAGTTTGCCCGAATTTTGAAAAAGAATTTAAGAAAAATTGATATTGTTGCAAGATATGGGGGAGAGGAATTTATTGCTCTTCTTCCAGAGACAGACATAACTTCAGGCTTTAATGTTGCAACGAGGATTCGCGAGGAAATTGAAAGGAAACAATTTGGAGATGAAAGAAGACAGGTTAATATTACCACATCCGTGGGAGTGCTACCGGTCCCGCCGGAATTGGAAAATCAGGATGACTATCTCCGTGCTGTTGATGAAGCTCTTTATATGGCAAAACAGAGTGGAAGAAACTGTGTAAAAATTTATGGGAATTTCTGAAGTTTTGAAGGGAGAATTTGATTTCTGGGATGTTTTTTGTGAAAAGAGATGGGGATATTCTATATTTTTTACACTTTCAAAAGTTAAGGAAAGGAAAGAGGGATTTATATCAGGGGTCGGAGTAAGAAAGGTAAAAGGGGATTTTGTTGATTTTGTTTCATTGGAGCCGGAAAATGCTTTTAAATTTTTAGAAGAAAATAATTTCTTTTTTGACTTTAAAATTCACGAGGATTTTTTTTACCCAGATTTTGAAAAATTTCTTTTTAAACTTGATTCCCAACTCAGGGAAAAAGGCAAAGACAAAATTGAAAACATAGAGATGAGTTTTTCAGTTTCAAGTGGTGATTTTGGGATATTTTCCGATATAAGCAGGGTCAGGTTTTCCAGAAAAAAAGCGTTATTTAATATAAATGTTTTCACAGAAAAGAATGGAGAAAAGGAAAGCTTTCATGAATTTGTTTTTTCAGAAAAGGTGGATGATAGATTTTTTAAAAAAGCAGAAGAAAAGGCTTTTTATGCCCTGAAAATTGCAGAGGAACTTCTGGATGCGAAATTTTCTCCTCAAGGTGTTTATCCTGTGATAATTTCACCTGAAGCAGGAGGAACATTTATTCATGAGGTTATAGGGCACAGTCTTGAGGCAGATGCAGTAAGAAAGGGAATTTCCCCTGTTTACAGCGGAAAAATTGGAAAAAAAGTTGCCTCTGAAAAGGTAACAGTAATTGACGACCCAACAATAAAGGGGAAATTTGGGAGTTTCAAATACGATGATGAAGGGGTGCCTGCCCAGAAAGTGGTTTTGATAGAAAAGGGAATTTTAAAAGATTACCTTTATGACAGAAAAGAAGCACTTTTTGCCCGCCGAAAATCCAATGGACATGGCAGAAGACAGGCTTATGATTTTGCACCAATTCCAAGAATGGGTATTACTTTTCTTGACAAAGGCGAAAGCACAGCAGAAGAAATTTTTAAAAAAGTAAAAAAAGGAATTTTTGTAAAAAAGATGGGTGGCGGTCAGGTAAATCCTGCAAATGGAGATTTTGTATTTGAGGTTCAGGAAGGTTATCTGATTGAAAACGGAAAAATTGGACATCTTTTAAAAAAAGCGACATTGCTGGGCAATGGTCCAGAAATTCTAAAAAGGATAAACCATATTGGCGGTGAAGTTGGATGGGCAGATGGGGTGTGTGGGAAGAGTGGGCAGGGTGTGCCTGTTTCTGACGGCATGCCTTTAACCCTGATACCTGAAATTGTTATAGGCGGTAGAGGTGAATAAAGAAACAAAAAAGAAACTGGCTATTTTTGGAATAGGTGCTGGAATTTCACTTTTTTTTATGCTTTTTTATATTACAGGTGTTCTGGATGAATACGAATACAAAACCCTTGATTTGAGATTTAAAATCAGAGGTCCGCGTCAGGCACCTAAAAACCTGCACATAATTGCCATGGGCGATGAAAGTGTAGACGACAGAGCATTTGGAAGATGGCCCTGGAACAGAAAAATACATGCAATTTTTCTGAACATTCTTTCAAAATATTCACCAAAAAGTGTTATGTATGATGTT
>JAGHAG010000158.1 GCA_021161625.1 Elusimicrobiota bacterium | reverse complement strand
GATAAAGAGATTGCCTATCTTTATCCTGTTTTTGAGTAATGATAAAATTAAGCGATTACATAAATAAAAATCTCATAAAAATAGAGATAGAACAAAAATCAAAAAAAAGAGTTATAGAAGAAATTGTTCAGTTTCTTATAGAAAAAAAGATTATAAAGAAAAAGCAGGAAAAAGATTTGACAAAAGCGATTTTAAAAAGGGAGGCAATAGGTTCCACTGGTATCGGGCAGGGGGTGGCTCTGCCTCATGCAAAGGTTTCATTTGTAAAAGAACCTTTGCTTTTTTTTGCAAATTCAAAAGAAGGGGTTGAATTCAATGCTTTAGATGGAGAACCTGTTTACATAATTTTTCTTTTAATAGGTCCCCGGAATGACGAAAAAGGTGTTTATATTAAAATTCTTTCCACTCTTGCACACTGTGTAAATGATCCGTATTTTCGTGCTGCTTTAATTAAAGCCCGAACTCCAAAAGAAGTGCTTGAGGCAATTGTAAAAGAAGAAAGATTGTTGTGAAAGTTTTGATTGTTGCAGGAATTTCAGGAGCAGGCAAGACCCTTGCTTTAAAATTTTTGCAGGATTTTGGATATTTTTGTATTGACAATCTTCCTGTGGAATTTATGGAAGATTTCTTTAAAAGAAAAGGGCAAACTTTGAAGAAATGTGCAATAGGTATAGACATAAGAGAAAGAAAGTATTTTCCACAGTTTCTTAAAATTCTCAAAAAAAATAAACCCATGTGTGTTGTTTTTCTTGATTGTTCTTCTGATGTTCTTGTAAGAAGATTTGTTGAAAATCGCCGACGTCCGCCCCTTGCAGGAAAGAAGGATAGTATACTCTCTGCAATTTCAAAAGAAAGAAAACTTCTTGCTGAGATAAAGGCAATTGCTGACATTCTTATAGACACTTCAGGTTTAACTCCTTGGGAACTAAAAAGTGTTCTTGCAAAGAAATTAAAAATTGCTGTGGAAAAATTTCATATTGAAATTGTTTCATTTGGTTTTAAATGGGGCCTGCCGCAGGAAGTGGATTTTGTTTTTGATGTAAGGTTTCTACCAAATCCGAATTATGAAAAGAATTTGAGAAAACTTACAGGTTTTTCAAAGAAAGTTAGGGAATTTGTGATAAAAAATTCCACTTATAAAAAATTTTTAAGCACAACAGAGGCACTTTTAAAAGAGGTTTTAAAAAAATATCCGCAATCAGGGAAAAATTTTCTTACAATTGGATGTGGATGCACAGGGGGGAGACACCGCTCAGTTGTCTTTGCTGAAGATTTGAGTTCTCTTTTAAGAAAAGAGGGTTTTTTTGTTTCTGTTAATCACAGGGATATAAAAAAATGAGCACAAAGAAAGTTATTATTGTTACACACGGGCATCTTGCAGAAGCTCTTATAAAAGCGTTGGCGGAAATTGTTGGAGATGTAAGGGATTTTTATGCAGTTAATTTTGAAATTCATGAAAGTCTTAATGATTTAAAGGAAAAACTTGAAGAAATTTTAAACAAATCTCCGAATAGTGAATTTATAATTCTGGTTGATTTTTTTGGCGGCTCCCCTTGCAATTGTGCTTGCCATTTCCTTATCAATCCCAAAGTTTATGTTATATCAGGGGTTAATTTCCCGATGCTTGTGGAAGTTGCGACAAAAAAGGATACAACAGATGTAAAGAAGCTTTGCGAGGATATTGTTAAAGCAGGCAGAAATTCAATTGTTGATGTAAAAAAGAAACTTATTTCGGAGTGTAATTTTTAAAGATGATTCAATTATTCAGGATAGATTCGCGTCTTATACACGGACAGGTGGTAGAGGGCTGGCTGAAATACAAACCTGCTGATGAAATAATTGTTGTTAATAACACAATTGCCAGCGATAGATTTCAGGCAAAAATCCTTTCAATTGCGGTTCCAGAGGGGGTCTCTTTTGAGGTTTTAACAACCGAAGAATTTATGAAAAGATTTCCAATTTTAAAAGGTTCTACCAAAAAATACCTTATTTTAATTGATTCAATAAAAGTCATAAAACAACTTATAGATTTAGGATTAAATTCAGTTGAGATAAATTTAGGGCTTTTAAATTATGAAGATGACAAGCAGCCACTGACCCGTTCAATATATATAAATGCCGAGGAGAAGGGAATTTTAAGAAAATTGATTGAAAAAGGAGTAAAAATTTTTATCCAGACCTTACCGACAGATGATAAAATTCCAGTTGAGAATGTTTTAGGAAAAATATGAAGAAGATTTATTTTGGTTTTGGTGTTCACATGCATCAGCCTGTGGGCAACCTTGATTTTGTTATAGAGGAGTGTTTTGAAAAGGCATACAGACCTTTTTTTGAAACGCTTGAGGGTTTTCCTGAAATAAGGGTAAATGTGCACATCAGTGGAACTCTTTTTGAATGGCTTATGTCGAAGAAACCTCAATTTTTAGAACTTATAAAAAAACTGGTTAAAAGGGGACAGATTGAAATTTTAGGCGGGGCATTTTATGAGGCAGTTATTTCACTCATAACCCAGACAGATGCCATTCAGCAGATAAAAAGTTTCTCTGATTTTCTTGAATCCTTTTTTGGAACCCGACCGCGGGGTATGTGGCTTGCTGAACGCGTCTGGGAACCACATTTTCCAAAAATTATTGCCATGTCAGGAATAGAATACACTCTTGTTGACAATACTCACTTTAACTGGGCGGGCTGGATGGATGAAAAATTGCATGGGTATTTTATAACAGAGCATGAAGGATTCCCTATAAAAGTTTTTCCAATTCTTGAAAGTTTAAGATACAAAATTCCTTATTTGGAACCTGAAGAAATTCTTTTATATTTAAGGAAATTCAGCGAAGAGACAGGTGGTGGTATTTCAATCATGATGGATGACCTTGAAAAATTTGGAGCATGGCCGAAGTCATACAAACATGTTTATGAAAGAAAATGGCTTGAAAGATTTTTTTTGCTCCTCTCAGATGAGATAAAAATAGGAAATCTAAAAATGTTCAAATTTTCTGATTATATTGATGTATATCCTCCTGATGGTGGTGTTTATCTTCCAGCATCTTCATATTCTGAAATGGGAAGATGGTCTTTTCCTTATGATACAGGATTGATTTACAGTCCCATTTTAGATGAAATAAAAGCGCTTCCAGAAGAAAAAAGGCAACCCTGGATGAAGTTTGTTAAAGGTGGTTTTTTTAGAAATTTTCTTATAAAGTATCCTGAAGCAAATTTGATGCATAAGAAAATGTTGTTGCTTTCAAGGGCGGTTAATCAACTCATAGATGAGCCAGATTTTCCTGAAATTCAGAAACATCTTTTTAAGGGTCAGTGCAATTGTGCATACTGGCACGGGATTTTTGGTGGAATTTATATGCCACATCTAAGGCAGGGGGTTTTTCACGAACTTCTTGAGTGTGAAAAAAAACTTTTTGAAATTCTCAAAAAAGATTTTGAAGTGGTTGAAGATGGTGGAATATACCCCGGACAGAATGAACTGAAAGTTTGCACAAAATCCTTTTGTCTGCATTTTCATCCTGAAATAGGAGGAAATGTCTCTGAATTTTCACAATTCTGCACCTCGTATAATATAGGTTTTGTCTTAAAAAGAAGAAAGGAGATTTATCATACACTAACAGGGCAACTTTCATTTCTTGAAAGGGATAGAAACATTGAAGTCAGAAGGAATGCCTTAAATTATTTTTATGATTGGTATGAAAGGCATTCATTTATTCTGCACTTTTTCCATCAGGATGCAAAACTGGATGATTTTGAAAAATGTACTTATGGAGAACAGGGAGACTTTGTCAACCAGAAATTCATCTATGAAATTGATCGTCAAAAAAGATTGCTTTATCTGAAAAGAGATGGTCATGTATGGGTTGATGATAGGTTTACCAATATTTTTGTGGAAAAGTTTTTTGAGTTTTTAAGGGAAGGGGTGCTAAAATTTAAATATAGAATCCAGAATAAATCAGAGTTTGATGTAGAACTTGTGCCGGGGGTTGAGTTTAATCTTTCACCTGTTACAGGTCCGAAAGCAGTTTTAAAAATGGGAAGTAATACCCTTTTAGCGAGCCTCAAGGGTGAGTTTCAAAATGAGACATTAATTCTAATTGACCCGTTCGGTAAGTTTGAAGTGGAATTCAAATGCAAAAGCAAAAAGAAAATCTGGATTTTTCCAGTAAAAACTGTTGTGAGAACAGAAAAGGGTCCGGATGAAATTTATCAGGGAAGTTCCATAACTTTTATAGAAAAAATAAAACTTAAACCTCAGGGTTTTTTTGAGGATATCATAACCGTTTCAACAAGATGTCTGATTTAATCTTGCTGAGTGTTTTTGTCGCGCTTCTTTCGTGTGATACACTTGTTTTTGGTCAGTTTATGCTTTCAAGACCTGTTATTACAGGTCCCATTATTGGCTGGTGGCTCGGGCATCCGTATATTGGTTTTATAATAGGAATTTGTATGGAACTGATGTGGATAAGAGTTATTCCTGTTGGTGTTACAATTCCACCGGATACAACAATTGCAACAGCCCTTGCAACAGCAGGAGCAATAAATGCTGTGCTTAAATTCGGAATAGACGATGCCTCAGCAATAATAATGGCTCTTGCTATATCAATCCCCTGTGGAATAATCTACAAGGTTATAGATTTAAGGGTGAGAATGAGAAATTGCCTTGTTGTTGATAAAGTGAAGAGGAAAATTATTCAGGGAAAAACTTCATCTGTTAATGTGGCAACATTGCTTGGAATTTTCAAAATTTTTATTTTGAGTTTCCTGTTTTTTTTGATTTTTATTTCCTTGATTTACAAAGCTCCAGAAAGATTCTGGATTTTTATTGTCAGGCATAATTTTAATCCCCGCATTATTTTGAGATTTATATATATTGTCTGTTTTGCAGAGCTTTTTGAGGCATTCATAAAATGGAAATAGACGAAAAAAAATTTAGACGATTATTTTTTGTTGTATTTTTAAGGACTTTTTTCCTTCAATCTGTGTGGAATTTTAAGGGTATGCAAAATCTCGGTTTTCTTTTTGTAATAAAACCTGTTCTGGATTTTCTCTATAAAGGGGATGAGAGAACCAGAGCGTATTTAAGACATATGGATTTTTTTAACACACATCCTTTTTGTGCTTCTTATATTATAGGGATTGTGATAAAGGCAGAAAAAAATTATGCTACTACTGGAGATGAAAAATTTCTCCAGGAGATATCTGGAGCAAAAAAAGTTCTGGGGGGACCTGTTGCAGCTTTTGGAGATTCCATTATATGGGGGTTTTTAAGACCATTTGTCGCCCTTCTTGCTTCCTTTTTTGTTTTTTGTTTTTCAAAAGATGTTTCAAAGATGTTTATAGGACCTTTGATTGCATTTTTTGGTTTTAATTTTTTTCATTTACAGTTGAGATGGAAAGGACTTAAACAGGGTTTTGAATACGGGATTGAGGCTATTGACAGAATTTTCACAGGAAAACTTCATTTTCAGATAGGGCTTTTAAGGACAACATCCATTGTTTTGATTGTCCTTCTTTTGATAAAAGGATTTATGGCACTTGAGGTGTCCATATTTTTAAAAATCATATATCCGGTTGTTTTTGTAGGCATTGTATTTTTTTTAAGAAATGTTTCCCCTGTTTTGCTTTTTTATGGGATTTTTTTGCTGGGAATTCTCTGCGCAGGATTAAGTTGAAAAAGTGATATGGAGACAAGGAAATAAAGTGACAAGGGAATAAAGTGATATGGAGATATGGAGATAAGGGAATAAAGTGATAAGGAAAAAAGTGGATAGAGGACAGAGGATAGAGGATAGTC
>JAGHAG010000045.1 GCA_021161625.1 Elusimicrobiota bacterium | reverse complement strand
CTCTTGTTTTAAGAGTGTTAAGGGTCTTTTCATAATCTGCTTTTAAAGTTTCTATTTCTGCCTCAAGTTTTGCTTTTTCATCAATTGCTTCAAATTTTAACTTTTCAATTTCTTCTTTTAGTGAACTTATCTCTGCATTTGCTTCCTTTAACTGTGCATCTTTTTTGAAAACTTCTCGGGAAAATTTTTCGGCTTTTTCTGCCTCTTCTTTCAGTGCAGAAAGAGTATTTCGGGTTTCTATTAATTCTTCTTCAAGAGCAGATATTTTCTTTTCTTTTTCATAGAGGGTCTCTTCGTATGTAAACTTTTTTTCTTTTTTCAATTCTTCAATTTTCTTTATTAACTCACTTATGTGTTTCTCTTTTTCTAAAATTTTTCTTTCATAATTTTTCCTAAGGTCTAAAGGTTCTTTTTTTACCTTTTCTATTTCCTTGCTGTATTGTTCAAGTTTTTGGGAAAGTTCTTTGATTTTTTTGTTCTGTTCTTCAATCTTTTTATTTAAAGATGCAATCTCCCCCTCATAAAATTGAACCTTCTGTGCAATTTCATTGTTTAATTCAGAGATTATGCTTCTGCTTGATTCAATTTCGGATAATTGTGCCTGAATTCTTCTTTCAAATTCCTTTATGCGAATATCTTTTTCTTCAATCAAACCCTTTAACCTGCTCTTTTCTTCCTCTTTTTCTCTTAACTCCTCAATGAGTTTGC
Organism: Elusimicrobiota bacterium; assembly: GCA_021161625.1. Classification (GTDB taxonomy): domain Bacteria; phylum CG03; class CG03; order CG03; family CG03; genus JAGHAG01. The sequence continues at coordinate 4,095 of JAGHAG010000045.1, read as the reverse complement.
TCTTTTCACCGAGGAGAGCATCTCTCTGTTTTTCAAGACCTCTCAATTGCTGGGAAATATTGTTTATTCTCTGTGTCATTTCGTCTTTTACTTTCTTAAACTCCTCAAGTTTCTGTCGGACTTTTTCATATTCGCTGTTTAATCTAACAATTTCTTCTTCTTTTTTTGCAAGTTCGGTTTCTTTTTCATCAAGTGTTTTTGTAAATTCTCTTTTTGCCTCTTCCAATTCCTGTTTCAATTCAGAAATTGTTTTCTCTGAAATTTGAAGTTTCTGGGAGAGTTTTTTTTCTCTTTCAAGAAGGTAAGAGACCTCTTCTTTTGAGTATTTGAGACGTTTTTTCAGTTCCTCAATTACGGAGTTCGCTTCATCAATTACTTTCCTTGAATCTGTTATTTCCTCTGTCAAAAATGTAATTTTATTTTCAAGTTCCTGTCTTTCTTTCTGAAGTTTATTTTTCTCTTCTGCAAAATACTCTCTTTCTCTCTTAAAATTGCTGATTTCTTTCTCAAGTTGATAAATCCTATCTTCAAGTTTTGTTTTTTCTTCTTTGTATGTTTTTTGAATATCTACTTTTTCTTTTTCTTTCAGTAAAATTTGATTTTGAAGATGTGCAATTCTTTCATCAAAAGATTTTTCTTTATACTCTATTTCTCTCAACCTCTCATGAAGAATCTTTTTTTCTGCCTCTGTCTCTTTCAGTTTTTCTTTGTATTTTTCAATTTCAAGTTCTAAGGACTCTTTTTTCTTTTCTATTTCAACAATTGCAGTTTCATACTGCCTTTTTAACGCCTGATTTTCTGTTTCAAATTTTTCTTTCAGGTGTAAAAATTCTGACTCTTTTTCCTGAAGTTTGCTTTTTAACTCATCTATAATACCTTTTGAATAGGATAATTCTTCTGTTATTTTTTCCTTATCTTTTAGTGCCTTTTCCCACTGAGCAGTCATATCCTTTCTTAAAGATGCTTCCTTTTCAAATCGTTCTGTCCACAGTTGTTTTTCTTTTTGAAACTGTTCTTTTAACCAGTCAATTTCTTTCTTGAATTTTTCCTGTGCCTGAGAGAGATTTTGTTCCGCCTCTATAAGTGCTCTTTTCAAGTTTTTTGTCTGTTCCTCAAGTTCAATAATTCTTCTTTCCTTTTGTGCTGCTTCTCTCATAAGTGTTTCCAGGCGGGTTCTGTTTTCTACTTCCATAAGTTTGAATTTGTTTTCTCTTTCCTTCAATTGTTGCTCTTTTTTCTGTATCTCCTGTATAAGATTTTCAAGTTGCAACCTTACCTCTTCTTTTGCTTTTGTAATTTCTTTTTCTTTTTCAATTGCAAAGGTTTTTTCCTGCGCTTCCTTCTGTGCAAGAATCTGTCTTAAAATTGCTGCTTCTTCTTTGAGTTTTGCTATCTCTTCAAGCAGAGTTTTCTTTTCATTGTTGAACTGCTCCTTTGCTGCAATCATTTCCTTTAATAGATTTTCTCGTGCATTTTCCAGTGCCTCTATTTGCTCTTTTGCTTTCTGAGAGGCAAGAATTTCTTTCAATGCCATCTCAACTTTTACTGCCTCTTCTTCTTCCTGTTTTGCCTTCTGTAAAGCCATAAAGGATTTTCTCCTTTCCTCTTCAAGTTCACGCGAAGTTATCATAAGTTGTCTTTCAAATTCCTGCAGGGTTTTTGTAAGTGCTGATTCTCTTTTTGAAAATTGGCTTTCATATTTTTCTACTGTCTTTTTAAGGTCTTCACGAAGTTTATTTAATTCCTCATCCTTCTGTCTTAATATACCCATCCAGTAAAGTTCTCTTTCTTCATACTTTTCTTTTGTCTTTTCTATATTTTGTGCAATTGTTTTTTTGATTTTTTCAACCTTTGCCTTTAAATCCCTGGTTAAAAAAGTTGGAGATGGTTGTTGCTTAGATTTTGTTGTTTTGGGAAGAGTTTCAGGTTTTTTTTCCACTGGTGGAGTTTTTGGGGTCCCGGGTGAGGGAATTTTTTTAGAAGGACCGCCAAATGGTGGTGGGGGTGGTGTGTTTTTATCCGGCATATTTATTTGTTTTCACCTTCCGGGGACTGTTCTGTTTCAACAGCACCTTCAGAAACAGGCGCCTCTTCAGTGGGTTCCTCTGTTTTTTCTTCTTCCTTTGGCTTGTGTTCTTCAATCCATGCTTTCAATTCTTCATTGTCAGGATTCAGTTCAAGAGATTTTTCATATGCTTTTATTGCCTCACCTTCTTTACCCAGTGCATAAAGAGTGCTTCCTAAATACTGATATGTTTGCCAGACATCTGGATTGTATCTTATTGCCTCTTCAAATTCCCTCAGAGCCTCCTCATAATTTCCTTCCTGAAAGAGGTCAGCCCCTCTTGTATAATGCTCAAATGCTTTTTCATTATCCACAACAGGTTCTTCTTCTTCTATCATGCCTATCTTTTCCCTTCGGGTGCGCCTTTCTTCTTCCAGTTTCTTTTGTTTTTCCATTTCCCTTTCAACCTCTTCCATTATTGAGCCTGCTGTAAGAGATTCAAGTTCATCAGGAAATATGGGAATGTCTTTAAGACCTCCAAGGTCAATTCTTCCTTCTGCTTCCATCTGCTTTGCCTTCTGAACAATAAGGCGCCTTTGTTCTTCAACCTGTGCTTCTGTTGCAGTTGCCGCACGACCTGCTTCTTCTTCCTCTTCAACAAGTCTTCTTGCTGCTTCTGAAAGGTTGTTTAAAATTCTTGTCCTGAATTCCTCATCCATGCCCTTTATTGCAACAGCAAGGTCAGGAGCATTCACTTCTGAAAGAAGTGTTTGCAGGTCCCTATCTGTTAAGGAAGCCAGACGCTCAAATGTAAAAACAAGGTTTTTCACCTGATCTGCTATGTCAGGGTTAATTGCAGCAACCTGGTCCAAAATCTGATTTCGGGATTTTTCATCCATTGCTTCAAGTAATCCCAGAAGACGGTCAACACCACCTGATGTCAAATCAATTCTTCTCTTAATGACTCTTTCAAGACAGGCAATTTTACTCTGGTCAACAAATTGAACTTTTGTGAATGCAGAAATAACATCAGCACGCCTGTCATCAGGTAAAAGTTTTAAAAATTTTGCTGCTTTGTCATCATCAAGATAGTGAATAACTGTTGCAATTACTTGAGGATCCTCATTTGCAAGCATATAGGCAATTCGCCTTACATCTCTATCTTCAACAAATTTAAAGGGTTTAAAAGCCATTTTTCCCACCTCCTCCTCTGGCACCGGTAGTGTTGCTATTATTTCCTCCCACCTTTTTCTCTCAATCTCTTCTGTCCCTTCGCCTTCCCCTTCTTCTGCTTCTTCTTCTTCTTTTTCTTCCTCTTCTTGTTTTTCCTGCTCTTCCATTTCACCGAGGACACCACCTCCACCACCAACACCTGTGCCTGCTGCTTCAACCTCACTCTTCTTTTCTTTTGACTCTTTCAGTGTCTTTAAAAGTGAAAAAAGAAACAGAAGAAAAAGAAGGGTAAGAATTGTCAGAAGCAAAGCCAGATAAAAGTATGGATTTGTGAGATACTTTTTTAATTTTCTGAAAGGAGAAAATTTAACTCTTCTTATTATAAGTTCATCACCCCTGTTAAAATCTAAACTCAAAATGTCTATTATAAGTTCCTTAACTGCCTGAAATTCCTCGTCAGGAATATCCTGCGATGCAATTAGGACAGTTCTTATCTTTTTTATAAATGATTCAGGAACTTTTATAATGCTTTCTATGTTTCTCTTCATCCCTGAGGTCTGGGCAGAAGTTTTTTCCTCTGCTTTTTGAACAAGGTCCTGCTTTTTAGGAATTCCTGGCAAAAACTCTGTTATGGTGGGTGGGGAAACAGCAGCACCTCCGCCTGCTTCTTCCTGTTTTGCCCAGGTTTCTGTCTCAATTCGGGATTTTTCAACGTTTGGAGTTATATCTATCTTTACTGTTGCTTTGTCAGGTCCAAGCATCTCAGCAAGAATTTTGTTAATATAATTTTCAAACTTTGCTTCTATCTTCATTTTTCTGTCAATTACAGCTGTGTAGTCAATGTCCTGCAGAACAGGTCTTGATTCTTGAGAAAAAAGAAACTGCAAAAAGACAAAAATACAGACTAACCCACGGAT
>JAGHAG010000029.1 GCA_021161625.1 Elusimicrobiota bacterium | reverse complement strand
TCTATATCTATGGAAATATTTGCTATATAACCCTCTCCTGTATAAAGCGGTGTAAGACGCCAGTCTGCGAAAGATATATTTATAAAAAGATATAAGCCAATGAATATGCCTGTTTTTATTTTTGATTGGGTTGCCATTTTTTTATTTATGGAATCTGGCAACCCGGCTGGCTTATCCCCCTATACTATAGGTGAATCTGTGCGGGGACTTAGCCCCGTGGCTTTGCGCATCCTGCCTTTCGACAGAACTTGCCCTTTTCAGATTCTCTATATATATTTTAATCTGAAATTTTCTCAACGTCAAGTAGGCACATTATCTCAACTGTAGAAAAAACAGAGGAAAAAGGGTACTATCCCCTTCTATTCTCCCTCTTCATAAGGGAGAGTTATAGAAGGGAATTTTTCATTTGTCATTTTCAAGCCCGGATATAAAAAATGAGGAAATTTTTGAGGAAAGTTCCTGCATTATTCTTACAAAAGAGGTTCTTGTTGCGTGGTCAAAACCGCCCCTTGCATCAATGACATTAAAATAATGTGACATTTTCAAAAGACAGTCATAGGCAGGAAGAGGAAGTTTTTCTGAAATAAGATTTTCTGCTTCCTTCTTCCAGAAATAAAACAAATCAAACATTTTTTCAACATCTGCCTTTTCAAAATAATAAATACTGAACTGTCTTTCTTCGGCTTTTCTTATCTCACCGTAAGTAAAATCCTCACTCCATGGAACATCAAAAACATTTTTCTTTTTGTTCAAAAACATTGCAATTCTTTCAAGCCCATATGTGAGTTCCACAGGGATTTGAGAAAGTTCCTTTCCACCAGCAGATTGAAAATATGTAAACTGGGTGATTTCAAGACCATCGCATCTCACTTCCCAGCCCCTTCCCCATGCTCCGAGGGATGGGGATTCCCAGTTGTCCTCAAGAAATCTTATGTCGTGCTTTTTTACATCAATTCCAATTGCCTTTAAACTTTTTAGATAAAGAAACCTTGAATCCTTTGGCGCAGGCTTCAAAATCACCTGAAATTGAATGTGTTTGTAAAGGCGGAAAGGGTTGTCTGCATATCTTCCATCCTGAGGCCTTCTGGATGGCTCAACATAGGCAACTCTCCAGGGTTTGTCGTCAAAAAGTTTTAGAAAAGTAAACTGGTTAAAAGTTCCTGCTCCTTTTTCAACATCATAGGCAAGTCCTAAGAGACAGCCATTTTCCACCCAGAAACTTGAAAGTTTTAAAATAATTTCCTGCAGTGTCATTTTTTCAAACACTCCTTTATAAAAGCACTTCTCAAAACATCTCTCTGGAGTGCAGAAAGTTTCTTCCCTGCTCTTGCCTCAATGTGAGCAGGTTGTGAAAGAAAAAATATCTCATTTAGTTTTTCTCCTGTTACTGGAATTTCAAAACCACACCTTAAGCCCAGCCTTATGTCAGAAATTCTCTGCATAAGTTCTGCAAATGAAATTTTTCTTGATTCTTTCAAAATTGCAAAACTGCGGAAAACCCTGTCTTCAATCTCTATTCTGCTTTTTTTAAGGAGTTCTTCTCTTTGTTTTGTGCAGGCATCGTTTAACTGTCGGGAAACTGCAAGGAGTTTTTCAATGATTTCCTCAGGGTTTACCCCCAGCGTTATCTGATTTGAAATCTGAAAGAAATCACCCAGAGGCTTTGTTGCCTCGCCGTAAAACCCTCTCATAACAAGACCAATTCTTGAAAGGGATTCCATTACATCGCCTATGTGGTTGGTAAGAACAAGTTCTGCAAGGTGAGTTAAAAAAGAAATTCTTAAGCCCGTGCCAACATTTGTCGGACAGGCAGTAAGATATCCAAACTCATCATCATAAGCAAATTTAATTTTCTGCGAAATTTCATTTTCAACCCTCTGAGAAAGAAGAAGGGTTTCAAAAAGTTCAAGTCCCTTTCCAAAAATCTGAATTCTGAGGTGGTCTTCTTCATTTATCATTATGTTTATAATTTCGTTCTGTGATATTAAAAGCCCTGAGATTTTTTCAGAAAAGACAAGTTCACTTGAAGCAAGATGCCTTTCAAGAAGAAGACGACGGTCTGTTGTGTCAAGTTCTTCCATTTTTAACAGAAGGGATTTTTTTAAAAGGTCTATTTTCTTTAAATCCTGAAAAATTTTTCCTCTTAACTTCAGTTGCTGGGGAGAAGTTAACCTGTTCGGAAATAAAAATCCCTCAACATTTCTCGCAATTCTTATTCTTGTTGAAAGGAAAAGAGAATTTAAATCATCAGAAAGCCATGTCACCTTTTTTCTGGCAAATTTTTTAAGTTTCATTTTTCTGCTTTGTTACTTAGATTTTTTATTTCATCTCTGAGGCGGGCGGCTTCTTCAAAATCTTCCCTTTCCACTGCTTCTTTGAGTTTTTGTTTTAAAAATTTTATTTTTTCATCAACATCTGTTTTTGTTTTTATGCTTTGCTGTGGCGGGATATTCTTCTGCTGTGCTGTCCCTTGAATTTTTTTTAGAAGGTCTTTTAATTCTGCTCTGAAAGTTCTCCAGCAATCTGCACAGCCGAGTTTTCCGTCTTCGTAAAATTCCTCAAGAGTTTTGCCACAGGTTTTGCAGAAAAGTTTTGGGGATTTTTGGACAAATCCTGTTAAAAACTTGCTGAAAATATCCAGACTTCCGAGCATTTCTCCAACCTTCATTCCCATTTCAATTGCACAGTCCATACAGATGTGAAGTTCACTTTTTTCACCGTTTATAATCTGCTTTAAATGAATCGTTGCCTCGTTTTTATGACAGATGTCGCAAATCATAATTACACCCACTTCTTTTTGAAATATACAATAGGTATGAGGGATGAGTAATGAGTAACGAGGACTCATCAGGATTAAGGATTAAGCCGTTTGCTTCGCTCACTTTAAGTATTAAGTGTTTCATTTTTTCCATCACTTAATCCTTAATTCTTAATCCTTACCACTGATTTTTGATTTTTCATTTTTCATTTGTCATTTTTAACCCCGCCCAGCTCCGCTAAGCGGGGCTGGGTTTTTAACTTTTCACTTTTAACTTTTATCGCAGACCAAGGGTCTGCAGCTACAATCCTTATCTCCATATCACTTTTTCACTTTTATACTTATCAACTTGCTAACTTTTTATAAATTGGTGTTCCTCCTCTTTTTGTAAGTTTTCGAAATTCGTTTATCAATTTTTTTGTAATTTTGCCGGGTTTGCCATCTCCTATTTGTCTTCCATCAACTTCAACAACAGGAATGATTTCCGCTGCTGTGCCTGTGAGAAAACACTCATCTGCGGTGAAAACACAGTATCTTGTAAAAAGTTCTCTTTTTACTTTAAAACCGAATTTTTTTGCTATTTCAATAACCGCATTTTGCGTTATTCCTTCAAGAACACCAGCAGAAAAAGGCGGAGTTATTATAACTTCATTTTTCACAATAAAGATATTATCCCCTGTGCACTCTGCAACATAGCCATCTCTGTTGAGCATAAGTGCCTCAACAACACCTCTCTGCCTTCCCTCAATTTTTGCTAAGATATTGTTTAGATAGTTTAAAGATTTTATTCTTGGATTTATTGCTTCAGGAATGTTTCTTCTCACAGAAACCGTTGCAATTTTAAGACCTTTTTCATAAAACTCCTTCGGATAAAGAATGATTTTATCTGCAATGATAAAGTAAGTTGGCTTCGGGCATTTCACAGGGTCAAGACCGAGGTCTCCAACTCCTCTTGTCACAACAACTCTTATATATGCATCCTTCAGGGAATTTGCCCGAAGAGTCCTCAAAATTTCTGATATCATTTTCTCCTGTGATACTGGAATTTTCAGCATAATTGCATTTGCAGAGTCATAAAGTCTTTGAATGTGCTCTTTCAGTCGGAAAACTCTTCCATTATAGGCGCGTATTCCTTCAAAAACACCATCGCCATAGAGAAGACCGTGGTCAAAAACAGAAATTTTAGCATCCTTTTCGTCAACTAATTTTCCGTTAAGTAAAATTCTTAGTCCCATTTTACCTCCATAAACCCATTTTTCAAATTGATAACTTTTTTAACGTATTTCGTCAACTGCCTGTTGTGCGTAACAAGAAGAATTGAGGTTCCAAAAATCTCATTAATTTTAGCAAGAACCTCAAAAACTGTTTTCGCATTTTCTTCATCAAGCTGACCTGTTGGCTCATCGCAGAGAATTATCTTAGGGTCATTTATTATTGCTCTTAAAACCGTAAGGCGCTGAAGTTCTCCACCTGAAAGATGGGAAGGGAAATGATTTTTTCTATCCAGAAGATTAAATTTTTTAAAAAGTTCAATGGCTTTTTTCTCTGCAACACGGGATGAAACTCCACCTATTATTGCTGGAATCATGACATTTTCAATTGCTGTGAATTCTGGAAGAAAACTGGGCTGCTGGAAGACAAAACCCACTGTTTTGTTTCTCACAAAAGAAATTTCAGCATCTTTGGCTTTTAAAAAATCCTTTCCCTCTATGAAAACTTTTCCTTTCGTGGGAAAATCAAGCAGACCTGCAAGATTAAGAAGGGTTGTCTTTCCTGAACCTGATGGCCCCAGAATTGCAACAAAATCCCCTTTTTCAATTTTGAGGTTTATTCCTTTCAATGCCTGAACTTCAAGGGGCGTTGCTGGTGAATAAATTTTCCACACATCTTCAAAAACAACAATCTCACTCATATCGCAAAATCCTTGAGGGGTCAAGTTTGCCTGCAATTCTTGCAGGAATGAAAGAGGCAAGAAATGCCAGAAGCAAACTCACCACATCCACAACAATAAAATCCTTAATCTCCACAATCACAGGAAGGGCGCTCAAATAATAAACATCTGCAGGGATTTTTATAAACTGGTATTTTTTTAGAAGAAAACACAGCAAAACTGCAAAAATGTTTCCAAGAATAATTCCTGTAACCCCACTTATAAGACCCTGATAGGCAAAAATTTTTTCTATGAATTTTCTGCTTGCCCCAAGAGCCCTTAAAACACCTATATCTCGGACTTTTTCAATCGTCTGAAGAAGCAAACTTGAAATGATGTTGAAAACAGCAACAAGCACAATCAAACTCAAAATTACAAACATTGTCTTTTTTTCAAGTTCAAGAGCAGAAAAAAGAGTTCTGTTTGTCTGGCGCCAGGTCCTCACCCATAGGTAAGGCACAAGTTCAGAAATTTTGGCTGCAATTTTGTTTACTTCGTCTATGTTGGAAACATTTACCTCAATTCCTGTTATTGCATCCTGCATTGAATAAAGTTTCTGCATTTCGTTTAAGTTTATATAAACGAGATTCATGTCGTATTCCCACATACCTGTTGAAAAAATCCCGGAAATTTTAAACTCCTTTACCCTTCCACCTGTAAAGTCAAATTCTGAGGGCGGAATTGTGAGAAAAACTCTGTCCCCAACACCAAGCCCGTATATTCGGGCAAGTTCGCTTCCTATGAAAATTTCCCCTTTATTTAATCTGTATTTTCCCAGTATAATCTGCTTTTTAATACGGGTTGCCTTTGTCTCCAATTGCGGCACTATTCCCTTTACTGCAACGCCCTGCGACCTTGAACGCTTTGTAAAAACCGCCTGATTTAAAACATAGGGAGATGCACCTGAAACGCCTTTAATTTTTTCTATATCTTTTATAATTCTCTGCCATTGGTCTTTTGAGTAGGTTTTTGGAAGCAATACATTTATCGCAGAAGTTGTTGATAGAAATTTTTCCATAAGGTCTTTGTGAAAGCCATTCATAACCGAGAGGGTTACAAGAAGAGCGCCAACGCCTATCGTTATTCCAGCAATTGATATGAGTGTTGAAATGAGAAGAAAAACTTCTTTTCTTCTTGATAAAAGATATCTTGTTGCAATTTTCAGTTCAAGCATTATCTGGGTTTAAGGTGCGGGAAAATTATGACATCTTTTATTGAATCAAGGTCTAAAAGCACCATCAGAAGGCGGTCAAGACCAATGCCAAGCCCACCTGTAGGGGGCATCCCGTATTCCAATGCCTCAATAAAATCTTTATCAACTTTTTTTTGAGGATTTTTCCTTACCTGCGTTTGAAAGTGGGCGCTCTGTTTTTCAGGCTCATTTAACTCAGAATATGCGTTTGCAATCTCCATCTTTTTTATGTAAAGCTCAAATCTCTGTGCAACTTTTTTGTTTGGATATGTCTTTGCAAGAGGTGAAAATTCTTCAGGAAAATCAACAAGAAAAACCGGCTCATCTATTTTACTCAAAATACTTTGTTCATAAACATTTTCAAAAATTTTTGAAGGTGTTTTCTCATCATCCAACTGAACCCCGAGAAGTTCTGCTGTTTGCTTCAATTTTTCCAGGTCCACTCCATCTGAAAAGTCAAAACCTGTCTTTTCTTTGAGGGTTTGAAGTATTGAAACTCTTTTAAAGGGTTTTTTTACATCAATTGTGGAAACATTCAATTTTTCCGCCACTGATTTAATCAATTCTTCGCATAAATCCATAACATCTTCAAAGTCAGCCCAAGCCATATAAAGTTCAAGCATTGTAAATTCCGGATTGTGTTTTGTTGAAATTCCTTCGTTCCTGAAATTTTTTCCTATTTCATAAACTTTTTCAAATCCTCCAACAATCAGGCGCTTTAAATAAAGTTCAGGCGCAATTCTTAAGTAAAGGTCCATATCAAGTGCGTTGTGATGGGTTACAAAAGGCTCTGCTTCTGCTCCACCTGGAATGTTTTGAAGGATTGGGGTTTCAACCTCAAAAAAACCTCTTTCGTTCAGGAACTTTCTAATTTCTGTTATCATCTTGCTTCGCAGGATAAAGGTTTTTCGGGAATTTTCGTTTGTGAGTATATCAAGATATCTTTTTCTCAAAATTGTCTCTTCATCCCTGAGCCCATGCCACTTTTCAGGAAGCACCCGTATTGATTTTGCAAGAAGTTTCAATTTATATGTGTGTACTGTTATTTCTCCTGTTTTTGTCCTGAAAACTTTTCCCTTTATAAACACAAAGTCCCCTATGTCAAGGTGCTTGAAAATATCATAATTTTCAGGGCTGTCGTCTCTTTTTATGTAAAACTGGATTTTTTTAAAGTTTGAGAAAACCACACCAAAAGATGCTTTTCCCATTCTTCTTAAAGCAACAATTCTTCCTGTTACAGATGTCTCAAATTCCCCTTGTTTCTGGAATTTTTCAATAATTTTTGAAATGTCTTCGCCCTTTGGAGATTTTGCAGGATAGGGTTCAATTCCCTTTTCCTTGAACCAGTTAAGACGGTCTTTTTTAGCTCTTATGATATCTTCTTCAGCCATCTTGCCGTTCCACAATAAGTGTAGAGCCCTTTATTCCCTTAACAACAATTTTTTCACCTTTTTTCAAAGGAGTTTGCGATATTGCCTGCCAGATTTCACCATGAACAAGAACACTTCCCTGCTTTTCAAAATCATCCAGAACCTCTCCCTCTTCGCCAATCAATCCTTCTTTTCCTGTTTTTGGCTTTGCTTTCTGAGATTTTACCAACGCACCAACTACAAAAACTATAAAAAGAGCAAGAAATCCAACAGCAGGAAGAATTGTCTTTAATGAAACACCAACAGTCATTTTTGTCTTGTCTATCAACATCATTCCTCCAAGAACAAGAGATACAAGCCCGCCGAGAGTAAGAACCCCGAATGTCGGTGTAAAAAATTCAAGAAAGAGAAGAGCAAGCCCAAGGATTATTAAAAGAAGTCCAACAGTATTTATTGGAAGAATTCTTAAAGAAAAAAACGCAAGAAGAAGAGATATTCCACCGACAACAGCGCCAAATCCAACTCCCGGGGTTGATGCTTCCTGAATTATTCCCCATATTCCTATAATCAACAGAATAAATGCAATGTTTGGATTTGCAAGTTTGTGCAAGAAATCCTTCCACTGGCTCATTGGGACATAATTGATGCTGGTGTTTTTTGTGATGAGTTTCATCTTTTTCTTGTTTTTTTCAATTACAAGACCGTCTATTTTTTTAAGAAATTTAGAAATGCTGTCTGCAGTAAAATCAACAATTTTTTTCTCAACTGCCTCATCCGTGCCAATTGAAACGCTTTTTTCAACAGCATCTTTAACCCAGTCAAGTGGTCTTTTCTTTTCTTTTGCTATTGACTGGATATAAGCAATTGCATCATTTAAAACTTTTTTTGACAGTTCTGTATCTTCCCCACCTTTTCCAATTCCCATCTGAACAGGGTGGGCAGCGCCTATGTTTGTTGCAGGAGCCATTGCTGAAAAATCGCATGCAACTGTAATAAAAACCCCTGCTGATGCTGCTTTTGCGCCTCTTGGACCTATCCACACCCCGACAGGTTTCGGACAGTTCATAATTGATTTTATAATATCCTGTGTTGAATCCATCAAACCACCCGGAGTGTTTAAGGAGATGATTGCTATGTCAAAATCCGGCTTTGAAAGTTCTTCGGCAACATAATCTGCAATAACAGGGTCAATGACACCTGTAACAGTAAGAATTTTTGCAGTTTTTACATTAAAAATTTCCTGTGCAAAAAGAGCACCTGCAAATAACAAAACAAAAAAAATTTTTTTCATACTTTAATTATAACAAGAAAACCAAAAAGTTAAAAGAAAATTGTCACCCTTTCGGATTTAGTAAATAGCGACAACAGGGATGAGTAATGAGGGAATAGCGAATAGTGAACAGTGGATAGAGGATAGAGGACAGAGGAAAGTGAATGGAAATATGTTCCGATAAATCGGAGCGAAATTTGTTGAAATATGTTCGCTGTGCGAACGAAACTGATTGAAATTTCCGTGCCGAAGGCACACATTTCTATAAATTCCAAGCACCAAATTCCAAGCACCAAACAAATCCAAAATCCTAAATCCCAATGACCTAAACTGTTTGGAATTTAGAACATTGGTATTTTGATATTGTTTGGAATTTGTGATTTGGAATTTGTGATTTAACATTTCTTTCCTTCATTATCAATTTCTATTTATTT
>JAGHAG010000125.1 GCA_021161625.1 Elusimicrobiota bacterium | reverse complement strand
GGTTTTACTTCGTCCTTCATCGTTAAAACTCTGTAAACTTTATTACCAATCTTTATTACTTCTTTGTCTTCTGTCTTTTTTTCCTGCTTTCTCACAGGCGCTGTTACACATCCAGATAAAAATATCCCCGCTAAAATCATTACTGCTATCTTTCGCATTTTATCCCTCCAGAATTTATGACTCATACACCTTGCAATGAGACACCTCTTTTATCATCTTTTTTGAACTCTTTCGGAAAAAATCGTACCTTTATCTCTTTCCATCTCTCCCCGCTACGGTTTCTCCATCCCGAGTTATCCTCGGGACGCATTATCTTACCACAAGGAAAAAATCTCTGATGTCTTGATAAAATCTTTTTCTGTTTTTTGTCTTCTGTAATTACCGATTGTGTGTCTGTGGAAAAGAAAGCCTTTTTGAATGTCTCTACTCTTTTCCATTGCAGTTTTATTTAAACAATTACATCCCATACTGTCAAATTCCTGTTGTATTTGTTTATAATGGTATCATGAAAGGATATGAGATTTGAAAAAATAAATATAAAAAATTACAGGAGGGGTCATATGGTCTATTACGTTGGAATTGATTTAGGACAAAAATTCAGTTACGTAACTACAATGGATGAGCATGGTGGTATTTGTTGTGAGAGCAAAGTAGCAAATACACCTGAGGCCTATAGTAAGTACCTAAAACGACTCAAAGGATCTGTCAAAATAGTTATTGAAGCTACTCGTAATTGGGAATATTTATATGATATACTTGAAGAACAGGCAGATGAAATTTTTTTAGCCCATCCATTAAAAGTAAAAGCAATTGCATCTGCTCGCATTAAAACAGACCGTATTGATTCCAAAATTTTGGCACACTTACTTAGAACCAATTTATTACCGACTGCTTATATTCCTACCCAGGATATCAGAGACTTAAGACAAATTTTAAGACATAGGATATTTCTTGTTCGACTTCTTACCAGAATAAAAAATAGAGTTCATATTCTTTTGAGTAAACAAGGAATAAAATATAATTTTTCTGATTTGTTTGGTAGTTCTGGAATACAATGGCTTAAAACTCTCTTATTGCGTGAACCCTATCAATCATTTCTCAATCATTACCTCAGGATTATTCTTCAGCTTAAATCAGAAATCAGCGTAATAACAAAAAAAATCGAGCAAACTGTTAAAATGACACCTGAGATTAAACGTCTTACAACCATCCCAGGTATTGGATATCAGCTGGCATTTATCATTTGGGCTGAAATTGGCGACATTTCCCGGTTCCCTTCTCCAAAAAATCTATGTTCATATGCTGGATTGGTTCCTTCTGTATATTCATCCGGTCGAACTTTGAGATACGGGAAAATAACAAAACAAGGGTCCAAATGGTTGAGATGGGCAATGGTTGAAGCAGCTATTCAAGCAGTAAATAAACCAGGACGTTATCAAAAGTTGTATTATCGTCTTCTAAGACGAAAAGGTAATAAAATAGCAAGAATTGCAGTTGCTCGAGAGTTACTTTGTACAGTATTTTACATACTCTCAAAGAATGAAGATTATAAAGAGCAATATTAGTGGGTAGTTCCGGTTCGCGATCTGGTCTATTTTAAGACCGTTATAATGGTTGGAACACCCAGAATATCACACAGATATTATGTCCACATAAGATGGACGAATAGATGATTGATAAATAGTCGTAAGAGACTCATATGTGTGATATTATAAAAGCAATCTGCTCTTGACAAATGCTTTCATAGATGATCGCGAACAGATGAGGAGGTGGATAAAAAAAATGATAAAATTAAACCTGGCTAAGGCTATGCCTGAATTTGAAAACAAATTTAAAGGACTCAGGCAAATCCAAACCTTAGCCAGGAGGTGTTTAAAATGGTATCAATAACCACTTATTATGAAATGTATCAAATGAATCCAGAAAAAGCCAGAGCTAAATTGCTGGAAGTCTGGCAGAGGACTGGTTCTGTAAGAAAAACAGCGAGGATATTTTCCTGTTCACCATCCACTGTAAGCAAATGGATAAGAAGAGGAGTAAATGACTTAAAAAACAGAAGCAGGGCACCTACAAAACCCAGGATGAAACTTAACCCTAAGACAATTCAGCTTATTGAAAAAGTAAGAAAACAGACAAACCTTGGAAGAAGACGTCTTGCAAGAAAACTCAAAGATGATTATGGTGTTGAAATTTCTGAAAGCACAATTGCCTACTGGTTGAGAAAATTAAACCTTTCAAGACCCTGCAAACAAAGAGCCCGATATAAAGGCATATCCTTCTATAACTGGCCTGAATTAAAACCTCTTCAGCACTGGCAGGTTGATACCAAAGATATTAAAGATTCTAAAACTTTACCTAAATCTGTCTATAAACACTTCTGCTATTCTAACCTTCCCAGATATCAATTCACTGCTATTGATGTTAAAACAAGAATTAAATTTATCTCTTTTGCCTTTAACAATAACAGAACAAATGGTATTGCTTTTATGAAAATCCTTATTCACTGGTTAAGAGCCTGTGGAGTTAAACATACCATCTATATTCAAACTGACTGGGGCAATGAATATGGCGGTCGTTCCATAAGAACCTGGAAACTCATGCAAAAGGATATTTTCACTCCCAGAAATGCATATCTTTTAAAAATCAGAAAAAGAAAATGGATTGATAATGCTTATGTTGAAAGAACCCACAGAACTGATGATGAGGAATTTTATATCCCTAAATTGCAAAACATATCCAATCTAGATTCTCTCCTTAAATATGCTTGGGGCTATATCACCTTCTTTAATACTTTGAGACCTCACTATGGTAAAGGAATCAATGGTAGAACTCCTCAGCAATTGCTTCAAAAACTTGCACCTTATGTCGACAATAGAATCTGTTTCTTGCCACCTGTGATTCTTGATTTTATTTCTTCCTCCCATCTCTTTATGCGCGAGGAGTCCATAAATCAACTTGCTTCTTATAGAGGTGTTCGCGATGTTATTGACACTTACTCTCTCTTTCTTTAGCAAATAGCGACAATAGGGATGAGTAATGAGTAACGAGTAATGAGAGAATAGCGAATAGTGGACAGTGGAAAGAGGAAAGAGGAT
>JAGHAG010000061.1 GCA_021161625.1 Elusimicrobiota bacterium | reverse complement strand
TTTCAGTAAACATTCAAAAAATAAAATTTGTTGACAAGAACGGGAAAACAAAAAAAGGTTACGTCTGTACTTCCTGCTTGAGAAAAGTAAAAAAAGTTATTTAATTTTCCCGACTTCTTTGAGGTATTTTCTGATTTTGTATCTTGCCTGTGGGGTGTGTGCTATCTTCAGCCAGTCAAGAGTTGGATGTGCCTGTGGATGGGTTAAAATTTTTACCTTTTCCCCACTCTTTAAAACATAACTTATAGGGACCATCTTTTCGTTAACAAGAGCGCCTTTAAAGTGATTGCCAATGTCTGTATGCACAGCATAAGCAAAATCAAGAACCGTTGCTCCCTGAATAAGCCTTTTTACATCTCCTTTGGGAGTCAAAACATAAATCTCATCATAACTCAACTGAGTTTTGAGATTTTTTACGAACTCTTCCTTACTTATTTTTTCCATCTGCCACTCATAGAAAGAGGACAGCCACTCTCTTAATCCTTTTGCAGGAATGCCTTCTTCTGTCTTGTATCTCCAGTGTGCAGCAACACCAAGTTCTGCTGTTCTGTGCATCTCTTCTGTTCTTATCTGAAATTCAACAATGTCGTTGCTTACTTTACAGGTTGTATGAATTGACTGATACATATTTATTTTCGGAAAAGAAATGTAATCTGTAAATGTTTGAGGTAAAGGTTCATAAATCTCATGGAGGACTGCAAGAACTTTATAGCAATCAGAAATATCCTCTGTTATTATTCTTACTGCCACAATATCCTGAATCTCCTCAAGCGGAACCTTCCTTTTTGTAAACTTTCTGAAAACACTTAAAGGACTTTTTATGCGTCCCTTTACTTTTAGAAAGTTTATTTTTTTCCTCTGAAGTTCCTCAACAATTCTTTCTTCCACCTCCTTAATGATTTTTGTTGAGTGTGGATGCATCTTTTCAATATATCTCTTCAATTCCTCATATTTTTCTTTTTTTAAAATCCTGAAAGCCCTATCTTCAAGTTCGTTTTTTACAATATTCATTCCAATTCTGTGCGCAATTGGAGCATAGACCTCAAGAATTGCTTTTGAAAATTTTATCTGGCTTTCGGGTGGCAAAAACTCTATTGTCCTCATATTATCCAGTTTGTCAGCAAGACGAATTATTATAACTCTAATGTCCTTGCTCATTGCAATAATTAATCTTCTTAAGTTTTCAACTTCTCTTGATATATCCGGAACTATCTGTTTTATTTTTGTGAGAGAAGAAACCAGAGATGCAATTTCCTCTCCAAACAATTCTTTTATTTTATTTTCATTTACCTGGACATCTTCAATCAGGTCATGCAGAAGCCCTGCAGAAACAACCACTTCATCCATGTCCCACTTTTTTAATTCCATAGCAACTCTGAATGGATGAACAATAAAGGGTTCGCCTGATTTTCTGAACTGTCCTGCATGTTTTTCTTTTGCAAATTCAAAGGCTTTTTTTATGAGAGTGGTATTTCTGTATCCATTTAAAAGTTTTTCAAAAGAATCTTCCATTAATTAAAAGGGGGAAGTTATTGAAAGATAAAATGACTGAATATAGTCGCTCTCCTGTGGAGAGGGATATTTTTTTAGCCACGAAATATCAACAAAAACACCACCTTTGTGCCAGCCAAGTCCTGCATTATATACTGTTTTTTTTGGAGCATTCAGGTCCTCACCTGAAAGTCCACCTCTTAAAAATATGATGTTTAAAATACTCTGTTCAATTCCTATGTGATAGATTTTCACATTCTTTTTATCTAAAGAATTTGCTTTTTTGTAATTTCTTGTTTCAACATCTGCGGATATTTCCAGAAATCCCTTTAGTTTTACACTTGCTCCACTTCTTACAACCACAGGCGGTTTTTCTGAACCATATCCACTCCATCTCACAGAAGCAGGCGCATTTAAGAAACTCAAGCCAAAATTTATATAAGGACGGGCTCTGTAAATAACACCCCAGTCAATTCCAAAGCCATTTGCGTCACTGATTTTTGTATAGTCAGAACTTACGCCCATAAACCCGTAGAAATAATTTATATTCATCCCAAAATCAACAAGTTTATTGATTTTGTTTGAAAAACCCATTGAAAATTCATTTACTTTTACTTCAACTGTTGTCCCGTTTTGAAGGGTTGAGAAATTTGAAAGAGGTCTTACTGAAAGTCCCATACCATTCCCGCTAAATCCAAAAAAAATAAGAGAACGACCTGAAAGAATATCCTGACTTTTGTATTTTTCAGGGGTCTGTCTCAATTTGAAAGATGCTGTAAAAATTTTTCCCATAGAAAAAAGACCTGCAGGATTTGTATAGACAACAGAAGCATCTCTTCCCCCTGTGGCACCAACCCCACCCATACCTGATAATCTTGCAGAAATCTCTTCTCCATCATAAGCATTGTATGGCACAGGAGAGCGAGCAAAAGCAAAAGCGTTTAAAAGTAAAAAGATTAAGAGACAATTTTTTTTCATTCAAGTTTTAAAAGATATTCTCTTAAGTTTCTTATTGAGGGGACTTCAATAAACTTTCTTTCTATTTTTACAAGTTTTTTTCTTCTCAATGCCTGAAGGTTTCTATTTATAACTTCACGGGCAGAATTAATCATTCCCGCAAGTTCCACCTGCGTAAGATAAACTCTGACCTTTCGCTTTTTTTTCTTTTCAATTGTTCCAAAAAGCAAAAGAAGACCAACAATTTTTTTTCTGACGCTTTCATAGGATAGAACTTCAAGGTATTTGTCAACTCTTTCAAGCCGCCTTACGAGAATTTCATTAAGTAAATTTGCCATTGAAACATCTTCTTTTACAAGAGTTTTAAAATTTCTGGAAGCAATTCCAATTGCTTTTACGTTTTCAAGTGCTTTTATAAATGCAGAGCGTCGGGAACTTGAAAGAGGAGCCATTTCGCCAAAGACATCTCCTTCTGAGAGAATAGCAAGTGTTTTTTCTCTACCGACTTCATCAAATTTAAAAACCTGAACCTTTCCTTTTAAAATGAAATAAACATAGTCTGGTTTTGCCTTTTCTCTGATAATGATTTGCTTTCTTTTGAAGCGAAAGATACGGGCATCTTTTGCAATTTTTGAAAGAGAAGATAAAGGAAATTTCTTAAACGCAGGGTTTTTTTTGATAATTTTTACATCAATCATTCTTTATTTTATAATTTCTGCCAAATCTGTCAAGGACTGCAGGCAAAATGATAATGTCCTATTTGGGCAAAATAGAAATGTCCTCTTTTACCATAATAAAGGAGCTGAGCCCCATTTACTGTACCAGTTAGAGGCGATTTTACACTCGTTTTCAAGAGCTGCGCTGCCATCTTTTTAAATATTCCTCAGGTGATATGTACCCGCTCTTGAATGGCTAAATAAGACAATCAAACTTTTAAAAAAAGTGGGAATAAAAATTCATTCTTACGTGGAGTGTATTCTATCCTGTAAAGAGCAGGAAATTCCACCTACATTGCAAAATCACAATATCAGGTGTTTTTACTGGGGAAATGCGATAAATTTCGCCGAACCTGACAATGTCAAAAAAGCAGCAAATATCTGGCTTTACCCAAATAAAAAGATTGAGTGGGAACCAGATTGTATGTGGCAGATTAAGCATTATTCAAATGATGATTACTGGCAGAAAAAAGTAAAAGATTTATTGATAAACTTTGCTAAGAATGGTCGTCTTGTGCCCGGGTTTACACTTGAAGATGGATATGAAGGATTTATTAAAAATATAGAAACAGCAGAAGAAGCAGTTGAGGAAATAAAAATTTTGCTCAGACGCAAAAATGATATGGAAAAAGATTTAGAGGATAAAATAAATGAACTCTATCAGTTAATCTATAAGTAATTTAAAAATGGTATGAGGTCAATAAAATTACCAAAAAATAAAAACCAAAATCTTCAAAATATAATTTTAATACGTTTAAGTAAGGAAGTATTGCTTTAAGAATTTGAGTTTTTTTCAGGGGAGGAGAAAGAACTTCTCCTCCCCCTGGGGGTTGTGTGTTAGAAAGAAACCTTTAACCTTGCAGAAAGTTTGGTAATGGGGTCATCTGTTGTAACTCCAAGAGCATTTTTAAGAGCATCCCCTGGTGTCAGCTGTGCGAGGATGAGTTCAAGAGAAACTGAATCTGACTGCTCCCAGCCAATTTTTAAGTCAATCTCTGAACCCCAGTCATCTTTCTGCCCTGCTGTAACCTCGTTTTCAGTGAAGGTTAAATAGCAGAGTTTTGCGGAAAGACGCTCCTCAAAATCAGGCAGCCATGAAACTCCTGCTTTCATGATTGAACAGTCAGTTATTCCAACATTACCAAGGGAATTTGCCCAGATTTCTCCATACCTCAAATCAGGATTGATTGGTATAAAAGCCTCATTCTTATCATTTGTAGTTGCATCATCTCCTGAACCTGAGGCATACTCAGCAGAAACCCCGAGTTCTCCTGCAACATTGAGCCCATTATAGGATGCACTCAGAAAAAGGGCATTGCCTGTGTAATTTACTGTTGTTGCACCTGATTTGTCAGGTCCTGCATTCATTGCATACTCCGCTTTTGCTTTAAGACCTTCAACCTGTGGAATTTCAAGACCTGCTTTTAATCCAAGAACTCTCAAGTCATCCCTGTTTGCAATTCCACCTGCTGATTTGTCAACATCTTTATAAGCATAAACACTCAAATTCAATCCTTCCAAAACATCATCAGTGTTTAAAATAATTCCTACAAGATCCTCATCTGTACTTGGCACTGCCCACGCGTTTTCAATAACTTTGCCTGAAATAAGGCAGAGCCCAACTGGGCCGACCGATGCCTCTGCCTTTAGACCGTCCAGAGCAAAAACAATTAAATTGTCATCAGAGGTCGGTCCATAATAAAGAACAAGGTCTCCTTTCTCACCATAAAACTGTCTTCCAAGGGTGAGTTTGAAAATGTCAATGAAATCATCAATAACAAGATATGCGTTTTCCACCAGAACTTTGTTGAGAGCGCTACCCCATCCGGCAACTGTTTCCGAACCTTCGCCATACCTTCTGTTGTTTTTGCTTAAAAGAATTTTTCCCCGAACCCCTTCTGAAACTTGAGCAGAAATTCCAACAAGCACTCTGCTCCTTGTTTCATCAATTTTGTCATCATTTGTCCCGTTTTCATAATCAGCAAGGTCCCATGCGTTGTTGAGAGAAAAACTCTGCACCTCAAGAGAACCACTGACTTTTACATTGCTGATTTTTGCAAATGATGAGCCTGCAAGAAAAACAAGAACCCCAAGAACTAAAAATTTTTTCATACCCACCTCCTTTTGCCCCTTCAGGGCTAAACTTTTAAATTTTGCCAAAAAGCAAAAAATCTGTCAAGTTTTTTTTGACAAAACTTGAAAATTTTTGATATGAAAAAATAATGAAAGATAAAATTTATAAATAGAATCTCTGATACACTGAAGCACAGTGTGTCAAAAATTAACCTGCATTATTCATGCATCCAGCCATTTTTAATGGCTGGACTGCCCCGCCCTTTTCTGAAAAAGTGCTGGGAAATAAACATAGTGTGAATTATTCAGGTTAGAGAATCGGAAAATACTTCTCAATCTCGTAATTTGTAACCTGCTGTCTGTATCTATCCCACTCAATTTTCTTGTTTTCTATCAACTTGTTGAAAATATGGTCTCCGAGGGCTTTTCGGACAAGAGTGGATTTCTCAGTTTCCTGAATTGCTTCAATCAAACTTCCAGGGAGCATCCTTATGTGGAGTTTTTCTCTTTCCTCATCTGGCATATGATAGACATCTGCTTCCACAGGTTCAGGAATAGGATATTTTTTTCTGATTCCTTCAAGACCTGCTGCAAGTAAAACTGAAAAGGCAAGATATGGATTGCAGGCAGGATCAGGAAACCTCACCTCAACCCTTGTTGCAAGTTCTTTTCCTGGCTTATACATTGGAACTCTCACCAGCGCAGAACGGTTTTTCCTTCCCCATACAATATAAACAGGCGCTTCATAACCCGGAACAAGCCTCTTATATGAATTCACCCACTGATTTGTTATTGAACAGATTTCTCTTGCGTGAACCATAATTCCTGCAATAAAATGCTTTGCATTTTCTGAAAGATTGTAACTGTCTGTGTTTGAAAAAAATGCATTCTTGCCTTTCAAAAACAGAGACATATGTGTGTGCATTCCACTTCCATTCTGACCAAATAAAGGTTTAGGCATAAATGTTGCATAAACACCTTTAAGCCATGCAACGGATTTCACAACAACCTTGTAGGTTATCACATTATCAGCCATAGAAAGCGCATCTGCATATCTTAAATCTATTTCGTGCTGGGAAGGAGCAACTTCGTGATGGGAGTATTCAACAGGAATTCCCATTTCTTCAAGATACTGAATTGTCTGCCTTCTTAAATCATGGCCGAGGTCAAGAGGAAGAAAATCAAAATATCCCCCTTCATCCATAATTTCAGGGATTTTGTCATTTCTAAAATAAAAGTATTCAAGTTCAGGCCCGAGATTAAATGTATCAAATCCCTCTTTTTTCATTTCCTCAAGGTTCTTTTTTAGGATATATCTTGTGTCTCCATCATAGGGTTTCCCATCAGGTGTAAAAATGTCACAGAACATTTTTGCAACAGCATCCTCTTTCGGCCTCCATGGAAGAATTGAAAATGTTGAAGGATCCGGCACTGCAACAAGGTCGCTTTCAAAAATTCTTGCAAATCCTTCAATTGAAGAACCGTCAAATCCCATCCCCTCCTTGAAGGCACCTTCAAGTTCTTTTCTTGTTATTGTAAAGGATTTAACAGCACCTAAAATATCCACAAACCACAGTTTTATAAACCTCACATTTTTTTCCTTAACAATTTTTAATACATCTTCTTTTGTGAGTTTTTTTGCCATAAAACCTCCATGTATATTTTAAATACTTTACTTTTTAAAAATTTTAAAGTCAAGTAAATGGTGTATTTGTTTATAATGATCGCGAACAGTTAAGGGGTGAGTAATGAGTAATGAGTAAACAGTGAAAAGTGAATAGTGGATAGTGGAAAGAGGATAGAGGATAGCCCAGCACCAACTTGGTTAAGTATCCTTTAATCTGTCCAAGTTGGTGCTGGGTCATTTGCCATTTTTCTATTTTCTGAACTTAATTATTATTGTGCAAGTTGATAATCTCCGCTGTCAGGATATTGATAATCTCCACTATCAGGAGATTGGTAATCTCCGTCATCAGGATTCTGTATTATTTCCTCTTCTTTTTCCTTAATTTCATTTTCAATAGCACTCTTCTCTTCGTCGGTCAGATTGAAATCTACTTCCTCTTCCATTTTTACATCCTGAATTACTTCTTCAAGTTCTTTTGTTTCTGGTTTTTCTATTTCAACTTCTTCTTTTTCTTCAATTTCCTTTTTTATATCCTCTATATCTTTTGCCACCTCACTTACATCTCTGCCGTCCTCAAGGGCGGTTTCAACAACTTCCTTTGCGTGTTCCACAGGTATGCCTTTTTCCACAAGTTCAGACAGCACGTCTATTGCCTCGCTTACATCTGAAGCAGAAATATCTTCTTTATCCTTCAGTAAAATTTTCTCCTCTGCAATATCTGTCAACACATCAACAGGAATTCCTTTTTCAACTGCTCTGGAAATTGCATTCTTCAATTCCTCTTTGTCTTTCCCCTCTGCCTTTTCTACAACTTCCACAAGTCTTTTTGCCTCTTTAGAAACCTCATCTACTTCCCTCAACGAAATTGCCTGAAAAATAATCTGAGATGCTGTCTCAACAGGAATTTCCTTTTCCACAAGTTCCTTCAGGGTTTTGAGTGCCTGTTTTTCATCTTTTCTGGACAATTTTTGCTGTTCACAAAACTCTTTAACCTCTTTTTCTGCATCTTCTAAAGTTGCCTTAACATTAACTTCTGGCTCTTCAACTAAAATTTCGGCTTCAAGTTCAACAGGCAACTCCTCTGCCTTTAGGACACCCCCCAGAAAAACCACACAAAAAACTAACAAAAACCTTTTCATTTTGCCCTCCTTCCCTGCCTATATTCTGACAGGTTTTACAAAAATCTTCCTCTTTAATCTCTTTTTCACAGAATTTTTGTGCAAAGAGGTTACCACATCCCACATTCCAGGTTTTACCCCCTTTACTTTCAAAAGGATTATGTTTTCACCTTTTCTGAGAGTTCCTCTCCAGCAAATTGTTTTTTTGTTGTCAACGGTTTTTATGCCATCAGGCATCTCTATTATTAATTCTACGTCTTTTACTTTCTTTTTTGAAACGAAGTTCAATTTCAAAATACCCTCCCCATTGAGCGGAAGTCCCTGTCTCATTGAAATTGTGCTGTAATTTTCAGGAACATGGTTAATTCCACTCATATATATAACCTCTTTTGGTCTGCCAGTAAAAATCGCAACACAGATAATAACTGTTAATGCGGCAATAGCTGTTATTCTTACAGAAACCGGTCTGAAAAAATCAAAAATTCTGTTTTCCCTTTTTTTACTTTCTTTTTCTTTTACTTCAAGTAATTTATAATGCAGTTTTGTATGGAAGTTTTCAGGAAGCAGTGGTCTAGGAGCAATTTTAAGAATTTCCTTTAATCTTTCCATCTCTTCCAGTTCTTTCATACAATTTCTGCATGTTCTGATATGACTTTCAAACTCAACCCTTTCTTCAGGGTTAAGAAAGCCATCTATGTAATCCGAAATCATTTTTTTTGCTTTTCTGCAATTCATTTCTGCCTCCATATATTAGACGAAAAAGTTATCTGAAAAGTTCCTGAGAATTTCCTTAAGCATTCTTCTGGCTCTATTCAATCTTGAGCGAACCGTGCCAACAGGAACATTTAAAATTTCCGCTGTCTCTTTATAATCAAACCCCTCCATATCACACAAGACTACCACCATTCTAAATTTTTCAGGCAGTTTTTTTATAGCACTGTTTATCCATGAGAAAAGCTGGTTCCTGCCTGCAATTTCTTCTGCACTTTTTTTATCAATAAATTCAAAATTTTCAATCTGTTCAACCTCGTGCCTGCGAAAACTCTTCTTACATTCATCCAGAAAAACATTCCTGACAATCCTGAAAATCCAGGTGCTCAGAGAACTCTGCTCCTTAAAATTTTTCAGAGATTTAAACATCTTTATAATTGCCATCTGCGAAATATCCTCTGCCTCAACAGGATTTCTGCAGAAATAAAGAGCAATGTTGTAAATTTTCTGTTCATATTTTCTGATAAGTTGCTCAAATGCTTCAACATCGCCAGATTTTGCTTTTTTAATTAAATCTCTTTCCATTATTTAATTAGACGAAAGGTAACAAAATATTGTTCCCTAAAAGAACATATTTAAAGAGACAGAAAAAACACCTCTTTTATAATTTCTATCTCTGTAATCATCTTCATCAATTGTTGACCGTGTATCTGTATAAAAGTATTCCGCAACAAGAGAAAAGTGTTTTGAAATTGGTTTTGTTAAGGAGAGCCTGAAAGAAAAAATTTTATCCTTTCTCAATTTTTCTTTGGCAGATGGTTCGTCCGTGGGCTCCAGATAGGTATAGGTGGTTGTGATTATTTCATACCAGTTATCGTTGCTATCCTTATAATATATTTTCTTCTCATACCACGAATCCTTATCTTTATATCTGTTTAAAGTGTAGCTGACCCCTATATTAATGGATACATTTCCAAAAACTTTTCCTCTGGTTTTAATGTCTGCTTTGTATCCATTAAAAGAATAACTCCTGAAAAAAGGCGTGGTTGCAACGGTTGAAGTTGTCGGACTTGTATAATAAGTATAACTTTCTTCTACCCCAGAACTGTCTTTAGCATCCTGTTTCTTGTAACTGCAATTTAGTGACGTTTTCCATCTGGAGATTTTAAAATTTTGAACAATTGATAACCCATAAA
Source organism: Elusimicrobiota bacterium (assembly GCA_021161625.1). Lineage (GTDB taxonomy): Bacteria > CG03 > CG03 > CG03 > CG03 > JAGHAG01. Next base: position 4,313 of record JAGHAG010000061.1, on the reverse strand, counting down.
CCCTGGCATCAAGATAACTATAGGATTCTTTCACGTAATCCTTGTTTGAAAAGGACAATAAAAATTCTGTGTTTTTTCCAAAAGAAAAATTCTCTGAAATTTTAAAGCCCTTCTGATAATCTTCCCTGTCTAATTGAGAAATCCAGTATCTGGCTTTTAATTCTGAATATATTTTCTCAGAAAGAGACAAAGGAATAGAAAATTTTCCTGTATGCTGGACAAAGTCAAGATTTGAAAACTCCCTGTATTTTGTTCCAAAAAAGGAATATCCAAAAAGTAATCTTTTAAAAAATCTGTACTTGCCTGAAAAAATTACATCCAGCATATAATCCTTGTCTCTTTGCGAGACATCAACTGAAACTGGTTCATAGTTTACATTGTCATCATACTTTCCTGAGAGGGATAAAAAAATCGTCCATCTTTTTCTTCGTGCCGTAAGAATTCTTAAATTTTTCCTTGAAGCCCAACCATATCGCGAATAAGGACTTATTTTTATGACCTCTGCGAAAAATTTTTCTGCAAGCAAATACTCTTTTAATTTCCACAGGCACATTGCTCTGTAATAAAGTGCCTGTGGCTTGATTTTGGCTGAAAGCTGTGCTGCTTTGGCAAAGTTTTCAGCGGATTCTTTATAAAGTTTTAACTTATATCCTGTAATGGCAAGATTGTACCATGCAAGGGGAGATGTTGGAAGTTCTCTGGTTGCCTGTGAAAAAAGCAGATACGCCTCTCTGTATCTTTTCTCATGAAAAAGTTTTTTTCCTCTTTCTATGAGATTTTTTTGTAAAGCAAAGGCAGATGAAAGAAAAACTATAAAAAGAAAAATTTTTTTCATCACTTTCTCTTTCTTCTGGATTTTTTCTTTAATTTCTGTTTGCATATTTCAATTCTCTGTTTTGATTCTTCATGCTGCGGGTCAATTTTCAAAATCTCTTTATACTTTTCAATTGCCTTTTTATATTTTCTCTTTTTATAAAAAATTCCTGCCTGAGCCCAGTATATCTTTTTCAAATACATAACACTTTTATCATTTCCGGGTTCCTTTTTCAACACTTTCTTGAAAATTTTCTCCGCACTGCTGTATTTTTTCTTATTAAAATACATCTCCCCCCGCCGAATTAAATCCTCTATTTTTTTGTGCTCTTTTCTACTTACTTTACGAGAAGTTTTTATTTTTTTTCTTCTGGGTTTGGGTTTGTATGGCATAAATTTGTATCCTGCTGAAAGACGAAAAACATTTCCTGCAGTTGCATCTGAAAGTCCACAAAAATCAAACTGAAAATTTCTTGCAAGCATACCCAGTCCAAAACTAATGTCTCCATTGTCTGTTCCTGCCCTTAAATAAAGTGAATCAAACACTCTGAATTCCATGCCTGCATGTATCCTGTATGAAAGCCCCTCTTTCCCTTCAATATCCTTTTTTGTATCAATATCCAGCGAAAACAATAACCTTTTTATATTTATTGCTGTACCAAATCGCAAGGAAGAAGGAATATTCTCATTTTTAACATCAGACGCCAGATTTCTTAACACAACTCCAAAAGAAACTTTCTTTCGTCTGTAAAGAGCACCGATATCAAATCCAATCCCGGAACCACCCCCGATTTCAGAATCTATAACCAGCCTCTTTAAATTTGTTCCTATAGAAAGCATTTTATTAACCTCAATCCCATATGCAAAAATATAATGATTTTCTGTCATTTTGTTGGATGCGTTATTTTCCCCCTCTTTTAAAGATGCTCCTATATTCACCCATGAAAAACCTATATTTTTCTGAGAGTAACCAAGAAAATTAAGATTCAACTGTGAAAACTCCGAATACAGAGAATACATAAAATTCAACTGCGGATGGGGGATTTTGGAAAGCCCTGCTGGATTCCAGTAGGATGCATTGCTGTCGTTACTTACTGCAACAAATGCTCCACCCATGGCAAGGGGTCTTGCCCCTATCTGCAAGTCTATCGGCAGAGAATATAAAACTTTACAAACAAAAAATAGAGCAAAAATTAAAAGAATTACTCTCACTTTTTTCATCATATCCTCCTTTTCATCGCTTCGCGATATTGATAAATAGCAAATAGAGTTCCCCAACCCTGAAGGGGTTTATTGGGTCTATCATTTCGCGAGTGGTTTTTGCTGGCAGGGCTCTGGGAGCGAGGAATTTTACCCCAGTCCGCAGCGGACGGAGAGCGAGCCATCTCACGCGAGCGTCCCTGACGGCAGAAACCACTCGCTTTACGTGTAACACCCCTGAAGGTTCGGCTACAATTTTGCTTTTTTAATTTTTTATTTGTCATTTTTTATTATAGGCAAAGCTAATGCTTTGCAACTATTTTATTACTCCTATTAAATCCTTTATAACCTCTTTTTCCCCGGTGCTGAATTCTGCTTCAAAAACATAAAAGTAAATACCGCTTCCAATGTATCTTCCAAATTCATTGTCTCCTTTCCAGAAGAGAGATCTTGTTCCTGCAGTCTGATTTATTTCAGCAAGTTCAACAACTCTATCCCCTGAAAGATCGTAAATGCTTATCTTTACCCTCGCATCTTCAGGAAGGTCGTAAACAAAAGTCGTTCCTGTTTCGGCTTTAAAGGGATTTTTTGTGAGATAGATTTTCACCTTCTGTGGTATCTGTGAGATATCTTCTCCAATAGCAAAAATCGTAAAGTGATTTACAAGAGCAGTTATGAGATTTTTTGCTGTATCTCTTTGTTTACAACCAACCTTGAGCCAGTCCCATCCATCCCAGAAATAAATTTCAAGTTTACTCTCGTCAAAGTCAGGATTTCCATCAAGGTCTTTGTCAAGGTCTGCCTCTGCATAGGGAATTGTTATCTCCACAGGTTTATTAAACACTGTTCCATCAGGACCAAAATCCCGGGCAACTCCTATGAGTTCAACATTTGTGTTTACAGGTTTTGGCAGTTCCTCTTCATCAACAAGAGTAATTGTAATTTTCGTCTCCTCAACCAGCGCTCCTTCAGGTATTACAATCTTTGTTTCATCAGGGCTTTGAACCGTCCCACCTGAAGTGCCTATAACTGCGCTCTGCTTTGGTTCAATATAGTAAACAGTGACTTTAACTTCGGAAGCTTCATTTTCAACACTATCGCTCGCCTTTACCGAAATCTCGTTTTTACCCTCAACCAGTGGAAGATACTGAATAACCTCTCCATCATCAGCAGGAATGACATCAGCATAAAAAATTCTGTTGCCATTGTCATTGAGGGAAGTTATCTTTACGCTTCCCATCCCAGCAGTTGCATCAATGGCATGAAAGGCAACTCTTATCTCATCAGTGTAAATATAGTATGTGGTGCCTATTAGTTTTGGAAGGGGTGTAAAGGAGTTGATTGAAAAATCAACAACAGGGGCAGTATTATCAACGGTTATTCCTGAAACAGTTGCACTTATTACAGGTGTTGATGCCTCACTGCTGTAAGAATAAACCCTGATTTGATAACCTGTTGCATCGCTCAAAAGAGAAGAATCCCAGTTCTGCTTCCATCCATCCATATAGGTGAAATCTGTTGTTTTTTCTCCAAGAGTTCCTGATAAACTATACCATGTTATTCCATTGTCAGGGGAAACTTCAAACCATACCTCTTGGGTAATTTCACGGGCAATTACTTCAACAGAAATGCTTCCTTTAATTTTTTCTCCTGTTTCTGGAGATATTATACTGATTGGTGAGTTGGGGTCATAAAAGATGGTTGCTGTTGTAATTTCTATATTCCCTGCTTCATCTCTTATATATGCTGAAATTGTATTTTTCCCCTCTAATAGAGGAATAACAGCAGAATAACTATTTCCACTTACATCTGCCTGAATGCCATTTACACGAATTGTGTCAAGATTTGCTTCAACAAAATTTCCTGTGATTGTCTGTGCTGGAAACTTTGTCGGGCTAACCACACTATCTATGGAAATAGAAGGTGGGGTATTGTCCAGAGCAACCGAACCTGTAAGTGTTCGCAGATTACCAAGATTATCCTGTGCTGAAATTGTAAAATTCACCATACCTGTCCCTGATGCCGAAACTGTTATTTCATAGGAATAAACATTATCTCCTGAAACCTCATCTCCATTTGTCCCATCATCAATCAGAGTGTGGCTTGTTCCATCCAAATTAGAAGAATTAAGAAGAATTGAGGAAACTTTTACACCTGCAATGCTGTCTGTTATTTCAGATGTAATAAGAATCCTGTCATTTGATTTTGCCATACTCTGACCTGAGGGATATTCAACTTTTACCCTGGTAATCTCAGGAGGAGTATTATCAACTTTAATAACCTTTGTCTGTGAATAACCG